>NZ_JBHYHC010000055.1:0-13545 GCF_042738955.1 Umezawaea sp. NPDC059074 | reverse complement strand
ACCCCCCCACCAAACCCCCGCCACCCACTCGAGATCCCACCGCGGACGATCATCGGGCCCGGCCGATCCTGCGCACGACCACCCCTCGCACCCCGCCCGCGTCGAACGGCCCGGCCTGCCGCGAGTCGAAGCTCATCCCGGCGTTGTCCCCGGTCACGACGATCTCGTCGGCGAGCAGCACCCCCGACCCGTCCGCCACCGGGTCACCCGGCAGCGCGACGACCCGCTTGACCATCAACCGCCGTTCGTCGTTCGTTGCGCCGGAGAGGAACTCGGCCGGACTCAACCCGTGACCAGGCACCCGCGGCCCCAGCAGCACCACGACGTCCCCCCGCCGCACCGACTCGACCGAACACCGCCGCACCAGCACCCGATCGCCGTCCGACAACGCGGGCCGCATGCTCGGCCCCGTCACCCCGACCACCAGGAACCGCCTCCTCAGCACCACCAGTCCGACCACGCACGCCACCACCAGCACCACAGCGATGATCACCGCCGCGCCGCCGTCCGGGGAACGAGCACCTCGGCCACGTCGTCGAACCTGATCACCAGCGCGGCGACGAACACGGCCACCACCACACCGATCAGCACCTCCACGAACCCCGGCCGTCCCGTGTCGACCCCCACCAACCCGACGACTGCGACCGCCGCCAGCACCCCGTTGCGCAGCAAGTGCCTGCGGTTCAACAGATCCGCCGACCCCCCGAAGCACGGACAGGCCACCCGGACGTCCCGGCGCACCGACACCTCGATCACCACGGCGAACACCGCGCACAGCAGGAGCACCAGCACGAACCCGGCGGCGGCGAACCCGGACGGCAGCAGGAGCAGCCCAGCGGCCACGACTTCCGCGCCGACGACCACCCGCGCGACCGCCCGCGGCCACCGCTCCGGCACCAGGTGGAGCAGGCGGATCGCGGCCACGAACCCGCCGAAGTTCTCCCGCTTCCCGTTGGCGGAGGCGAGGAACACCAGCACGAGCGCACAACGGCAGGCAATGTCCACAGAGGACATCCGACACCCCTTTCACCCGATCGCGGACGTTTCCCGATACCCGTCGGCCTGCAACGCGAACAGCCGGGCGTACTCCCCGTCCGCGGCGACCAGCTCGGCGTGCGTGCCCTGCTCGGCCACCCGACCCTCGTCGAGCACCACCACGTGGTCGGCGTCCCTGGTCGCCCCGAGCCGGTGCGAGATCAGCACCCTGGTCGTTCCCTCGGCGTGCGAGCGCAGCGTCCGGTGGACCTCGTGCTCGGCCTCGGGGTCGAGGCCGGAGCTCGGCTCGTCGAGGATGAGCAGGTCCCGCCGACCGCGGAACAGCCCGCGCGCCAAGGCGAGCCGCTGCCACTGTCCGGTCGACAGCGCGACCCCGACCTCGGGGGACTCGTCGTCGGTCAGCCACGCCATCGCGGCCGACTCCTCCGAGGCGGCGGCGAACGTCCGGCTCAGCAGCGTGTCGTACCCGCGCGGCAGGCCCGCCACCATCTCGTGCACGCCCGCCAACCGCCCGGCGGCCTCCAGTTCCCCGCGCTCCCCGCGCCGGTCGACGTCACCGACGGCGATGTTCTCCGCGGCGGTCAGGTCGTACTCCATGAAGTCCTGGAACACCGCGCCGATCCGGGCCCGCAGGTCGGCGGGCGAGACGTCCCGCAGGTCAACGCCGTTCCACAGCACCGCCCCGCGGGTCGGGTCGTAGAACCGGCACAGCAGCTTCACGATGGTGCTCTTGCCCGCGCCGTTGCGCCCGACGATCGCCAGCGCGCGCCCCGCCGGGATCACCAGGTTCACCCCGCGCAGCACCCAGGGGTGGTCCGGCGAGTAGCGGAACCACACGTCGCGCAGCTCGATGCCGCCGCGCGGTTCCGCCAACGCCACCGGGTCCGCCGCGACCGGCAGCTCCGGCTCGGCGTCGACCAGCGCCAGGTAGTGCTCGAACAGCAGCAACGACCGGCTGGCCACCGAGTAGGAGCCGACCAGCGTCGACAGCGAGGCCTGCACGCCCGCCACGGCCGCGATGAACATCGACACGTCGCCGAGGCCGAGGTGACCGCGGCTCGCCGACACGACCGCCACCGCGAAACCCCCGCCCGCCACCACGGCGGACAGCAACGACAGCCCGCCCTGCACGCGCAGCTCGCGCCGGTCCATCCGGCGTTCCGCGGCGTTGGCCGCCGTCCGCTCGCGCAGCATCCGCTGCCGGAAGAACCCGCCGATCCCGAACAGCCGCACCTCCTTGGCGGCACGGGTGTCGGTGAGCAGCCGGGCGTAGAACAGCTCGCGGCGGACGGACGGGCTCGTCTCCAGGAACACCGCGGCTCGCCCGCGGGCGAGCGCGCGCTCGGCGAGCACCGCGGGCACGCCCGCGAGCAGCACCGCCGCGGTGATCACCGGGTCCAGCACCGCCAACGAGCCGACGAACCCCACGATCGTCACCAGCGCCCGACCGGCCCCGACGAACCCGTTGACCACGTTGCTCGGCGCCGACCGCCCGGACTCCTGCGCCAACCGCAGCCGGTCCTGGAACTCGGGGTCCTCGTACCGGCCGAGCCCGACGAACCGCTCGGTCGCCGCGTACAACCGGTCCTCGCTCACCAGCGTGATCCGGCGGTCCGTCTCGGCCCGCACGTACTCGGTCACCTGCGGCACGACACCGGCGACGACTCCCACCACCGCCAGTCCCCCGACCAGGGTCAGCAGCGCGGACAGCGGCGCACCGCGTTGCAGGGAGTCCAGGACGAGCTTGACCAGCCACGCCGTAGCCACCGGGACCGCGGCGCCCAGCACCGTCAGGGGCAGGTAGACGGCGAACAGCCGGGGCGCCGCCCGCCACGCCAGGCCGATCGCCTCGGCCACTCCCCGCACCCGCGGCCTCACCTGACGACCGCCGCCATCCGACCGACCAGCTCGCCGATCTCGTAGGAGGTCGCGGCCACCGTCGCGTCCCCCTTGAGCACGAAGGTGACCGGCAGCGCCGTCACCTTGAAGGCCGTGGCCAACGGCCCGTCGAACGGCTCGACCACGACCCGCGCCACGGGTTCCAGCCGGTCGGCCATGGGCCGCGCCTCGACCTCCTCGCCCATCAGCACCGCCACCACCGCGCGCCGGTCGTCCCGCAGCACGCCCGCGGACTCGATGAAGGACGGCAGGTTCGACACGCACGGCTTGCAGTGCGGCGACATGAACGCCACGACAGTGCCGTCGACCAGGTCGTCGTCCGTCACCAGGACGCCATCCGTCGCAGTCGCGGCGAACGGCTCGGGCCGGGAACCGGGCACCAGCGAGCTGGCCACGTTGTCGAGCGGGGCGGCCCCCTCCAACCGGGCCTCGTGCTCCCGCAGCCGCCTGATCACCCCCAACGTCAGCAGCAGGTCGAGCAGGCACAGGACACAGAGCAGCACCACACCGACGACCAGGTACGTCACCGCGAAACCTCGCACTTCCTGTCCGCGAGGTGGCGCCCCGGTCCGCCGGGACGCCACCTCGACCCTCCGGTCGGATCAGCAGGACACGCACTTGGTCGTGCAGACGACGACCCCGTTGATGTTGCAACAGCGGAACGCCCACGCCCCCGTGCACTGGTCGCACCAGCACCCCGGCGGCGGGGCGGCCGCGGCCACGGCCTGCGGCACGACCCGCGCGAGCATCCGGTCGCCGAGCTTCCCGATCAGTCGGACCACGGGACACCTCCCTTTCACTCGGACCGGCGCGACCTCCCGCCACACCGGTCGCGGCCAGCCTGGCCGGAGCCGCTCACACCTCCGCGACATCTCGTTGACATCCCGATGACGCCGCGTATCGTGGCGACCGGGGGACACCATGCTTGGAGGCTGGAGTTTTCGGCTGCTCGGGGAGCTGGAAGCGGTCAACGGGACGGCTTCGGTCCCGGTGCGCAGCGGCAAGTCGCGGGTCGTGTTGGCCACGTTGTTGTTGCGGGCCAACCACACCGTCTCGCGGGACGAGCTGATCGACAGGTTGTGGGGCGACGCGCCGCCCGCTCGCGCGCGAACCACCGTGCAGACCAACGTCATGCGCCTGCGCCAAACACTGGGCGAGCCCGGCCTGGTCGTGACCGGGTCGGACGGGTATCGGCTGGAGGTCGAGCCGGACCACGTCGACCTGCACCGCTTCCGCGCGTTGGCCGAGCAGGCCTGCCACCTCGACCCGGCCAAGGCGAGCACTCGACTCCGTGAGGCCTTGGCGTTGTGGCGGGGCTCCGCGCTGGCGGGCGTGCCGTCGGAGTCGTTGCGACGCGACGAGGTCCCCCGCCTGGAGGAAGAACGGCTGCGGGTGCTGGAACGGCACGCGGACCTGGAGATCGACCTGGGCCACCACGGCGACGTGATCGGCGAACTCACCGCGCTGACGGCACGACACCCCTACCGCGAACGGTTCTGGCACCAGCTGATGACCGCGCTGTCCCGCGTCGGCAGGCAGGCGGACGCGCTGGAGTGCTACCGCGAGGTCCGCGCCCGCCTCGACCGTGAACTCGGCATCGAACCGGGACCGGCCCTACAACGGCTCCACACAACGATCCTCGCCAACGACACCCAGCCCCGCCCGGCTCCCCCACCGCCACCCACGACCGTGCCCCGCCAACTACCAGCGGACGTGACGTCGTTCGCCGGCCGGGAAAACGACCTGACGACGTTGGACGAGATGGCGGCGGGCCCCGGCGCGGTGGTGGCGGTCATCCACGGCACGGCGGGCGTGGGCAAGACCGCGTTCGCCGTCCGCTGGACCCACCGAGCACTGGCCCGCTTCCCCGACGGCCAGCTCTACGTCGACCTCCACGGCTTCGACGCCGACCACGCCCCGGCCGACCCCGGCGCGGTGCTGGCCAGGCTGCTGCGTTCCCTGGGCGTCGACTCGAACCGCATCCCCTCCGACACCGAGGAGAAGGGCACGCTGTACCGCTCGGTCACAGCGGACAAACGCCTGCTCGTGCTGCTGGACAACGCCGCCACCGCCAACCAGGTCCGCCCGCTGCTCCCCGGCAGCTCGTCGTGCCTCACCCTGGTGACGAGCCGCAACCAACTCACCGGCCTGGTAGCGGTCGACGACGCCCACAGCCTCCACCTCCAGGCCCTCGACGCACCAGAATCCCTACTGCTACTGCAAAACGTCCTCGGCCCCGACCGCCTCACCGCCGACCCGACCAGCGCCGACACCCTCGTCCGCCTCTGCGGCGGCCTCCCCCTGGCCCTGCGCCTGGTGGCCGGAAAACTCCGCGTACGCACCAAACACGACCTCGCCACAGCAGTAGCCGGCCTCCACCAAGGCAACCGCCTCACCGCACTAGCCGTCGACGGCGACCCCCGCGCAGCCATCCGCCCGGCTTTCAGCCTCTCCTACCAGGCACTACCCCCCGACGAACAACACCTGTTCCACCACCTGGGCCTCATCCCCGGCCCGGACTTCACCGCCGCGGCGGTAGCCGCCCTCCTCAACGCCCCCGAGGACCACACCACCCGCCTCTTGGACGGCCTGACACTCCTCAACCTGCTGGAATCCCACGTCCCCCACCGCTACCGCCTGCACGACCTGGTCCGCCTCTACGCCCGCGAACTGTCCACAACGGACACCACCGAACCACTCCGGCGCTTCTACGAGTGGCACGCGACCACGACCGAGTCAGCAGCCCAAGCCCTCTACCCCCACGTCCCCGTGCTGTCGCACGAACCCCACCCCGCTCTCTTCCCCACCGCCTCGGACGCCTGGACGTGGCTGGAGTCGGAACTCCCCAACCTGGGCGCGATCATCGACACCGCCCCCACCCACGACATGCCCTCGGTGGCGTGGCGCATAGCCGACGCGACCCGTGGCTTCTTCCTGGCCCGCACCTACCACAACACCACGTGGCAAGCCTTCGCCCAAGGCGGCCTGACCGCCGCCGACCAAGCAGAAGACCACCAAGCCCAATCGGCAATGCTCCTCAACCTCGGCACAGTCCACTGGAGCCTCTGCGACGACCAGGGCTTCCTCACCTACAGCCGAAAAGCCGCAACCCTCGCCAACACCATCCACTGGCAAGCAGGCGAGGCTAAAGCACTGGGAAACGTCGCCCACGCCCTACTAGGCCTGGGCCGCCCCACCGAGGCTCGCACCCACGGCCACCAGGCCCTCACCCTCTGGCGCACCCAGGGCCCCTCAGAAGGAATGACCCACGCCCTGAGGATCGTGGCTCACATGCACAGCGAAGCAGGCGACCTCCACACAGCCATCCACCACTTCACCGAGGCCCTGGCGCTGGCCAAGCAAAACCACTCCACCCTCAACGAGTTGGACGCCCTCTCCGGCCTGGCCTGGGCCCACTGGCTACAGGGCAACACCAGAGAGGCGAAAAAGCTCTACACCACAACCCTGTCCATGTCGAAATCCCAGGGCTCCCGCTTCCGCGAGGCACAAGCCCTGGCCAAGTTGGCGGAAATCGCCTGCACAGAGGGCAACACCCCCAAAGCAACCACCCTGGGAAACCAAGCCCTCACCCTGGTGCGCACAGCAGGCCGCAAGAACAACGAGGTGGACATCCTCAACGCCCTGGGCAGAATCGCCACCCTGTCAGCCCACCCCCACACAGCCGCGACCCACCACCAACAAGCAATAACCCTCGCCACAACCCCCACCTGCTACCACTACGGCCTCACAGACGCTCAGGTAGGCCTAGCAGACGCCTACCTCGCCCAAGGCGAACACGAGGCCGCCCTCCTGGAAGCAAAGCGCTCCCACAACAAATCCCAAGACCTGGGCTACAAAATCCTCCAAGCAAAATCAACAACCATCCTGGCAGAAACAGAACACGCCCTCTCCAACCACACCCAAGCAAAAACCTACGCAACCCAAGCCCTAACCCAACACCAAAACACCCACCACCACCCAGGCATCACCCGCACCAAAAAAACCCTCACCGCCCTCCGCTAGCCGCACCTCTCCATCAACGATGAACATCGCGGGTCGCTGATCTGAAGCTGGATGCGTTGGGCGGCAACGCGAACCTCCCGCTCTTGCACCTGCTCGCGATGCTGGACAACCAGCTTGCAGTCGGATTGCCTTGGGCCAAGCGCTCGAGCGCGGACAACCCACCCGGTCGCACCGCCGCGTTGCTCGAGCCGAGGCGAGCGGCTCCTCAACTCCGGACGGGAGGAGGTCGACCGGCAGCCACCTCGCTCGACCCGGTTTTGCGCACGCCCGTTTCGCGGTGCCGGTGACTTCGACGCCTGGATCGGTGCGACAGGGCCGCTCCCATGCCGCAGCTCGAAAAGGAGAAGCGTTCACCTCGGCCGCAGAACCACGACTCTAAACATCGGGATCTCGTTTTCACCCGAGGCAGAACGATTCCGCGGCAACAACGCACTTCTCTGCGACAAAACCAGTGCAGCACCGCGAACCTGACCTTTACGACGGTCCCCCACCCAGGTGAATACGCATCACTGGGTAACCGAACGCGGCGATACTCTATATGGCGCGCAAAGACGACGCTCAACGCACAACTCGAACTACACGATTCGGTGACCAGGAGCACATTTCCGACATCTGCGAGTACATTTCGAAGTGCAGTAACCAACACAACCTCGGAGGTAGTCGAAGATGCGCACGATCACTCGCATGGTCATCGCGGGCGCTGTGGCGGTTCCGCTGGCGCTGGCCGCTGGAGGTATCGCCTCGGCTGACACCGACTCGGCTCGCAGCCCTGGCGCCACGTACAGCGAGTACACGAGCACCGCGGGCCCCGACGGCGCTTCGACCCACGGCGTCTACAGCAGCACCGGCGACTACGGCTGGGGCCACCACTACGGCTGGGGCTACGGCCACCACCACTACGGCCTGCTCAGCGGTCTCCTCGGCGGCCTCATCTGATCCAGCCCACAGGGCTTGATCCGCTGTCGCACATCTCGCGACGGCGTGGCTACACCAGTTGGTGACGAATATGCTCGGCGGCCCCTGGAGCTTCTACCTCCAGGGGCCGCCGAGCATTCATCGTATCAGCAGCAAACGCGGTGACTCGGCAGCACCGACCGCCTACCCGTCAACACAACCTCACCAAAAGATCATCTTCCCGACGGTCACACCCATGCCACGCCGTTCAGGCTGAGCCACGAGGATCGAGCCATCCGCCGATTCCGGGATGCACGGGCCACTTCCCGAAATCATGACCTTTCTTGACGAGGCACGGATGCGCCGACCAGGTGGTCGTCGTTCTCCGACCGAACACTCTCGATCATGATTCGCGGCAACGTCACCCGCACGACGGGAGCCCTCTCCCCGTCTTCATCGTGAGCGAACACCACGCCCTCCGTGATGAGCACCACGGGAAGCAAGTGGAAGTTGACCACGAAGGTGAAACCGTCCTCCACCGTGAACGTCACGGGTTGAGCGCTCGAGCTCCACTTCCGCACGGCCGCGGCGAGTTCGAGCACGGTCACGTCCGCGCACTCGATGAGGAACGGGACCTCGTAGACCCGGAGCAGCGCCGTCATGGCCAGACCGTACGTCGGAAGCACCAACCGAGCAGGCTGAAGAGCGACTCAGCACGGCGAAATCGGCGTAGTTCACTCTATTGAGTGAAAGACCTGAAGGCCAGCGATAGGCAAGTGCTTTTGAGTCATCAATTCACCCCAATTCACACCATCGCCACTCGTTCGAGTCGATATGATTCACACGATTGATACCCTTTGTGGCACCCGGTATCCGACCCTCCGATCGAGACCCAGGGTTTGACCACGGGCTTCTCGTCAAAGGTGGACACGGACGACCACAAGCCGCACGCCGGAACATCTTTCGCTCTCATGACAAGCTTTGCCGGCCCCTCGAACCGATGGGGAAGGTCGAGTGCCGCACGACCCAACCCCCGATCGACGAGCCCCTGAGCTGGGACTACACGGAAACCAGATGCTCGGACATCCGTCACGGCGAAGATGCCACGCCAGCGAAAATCGAGATCGTTTTCAGGTCCGAAGCAGCCTCAACATCGTCACGAACGGCGCCAGGGTGGTGATGACGCGCGCTTCGAACCGGCGTGGCGGATTGCCACACGCCCAATTGCCCGGACAACACGTCGACGATCACGGTCTAGGATGCCTCGACAGGCCCGCCAGCAACGAGAGAGCCCGTATGGCCATCCACCAGGAAGTTCGACGACTAGTACTGCTGATCATGCTCAGCAGTCCGGTTCCGACGTGGAACTTGTCCGCACTGGCAAAGGTGTCAAGAATACGCTCACGTCATATCAGGGAGAGCATCGACGATCTCATCGAAATGAATTGGGTCCAACAGGCGGACGATCAAGACGGCTTTTGGGCGTTCCTCAGGGCACCTGCCTACCACATGACGGAGATCGGCTACGCGAACGGCATCGCGGATCTCGTCAGTCATCGCACATCCCTCAAGAGGTCCGACGACTCGAAACACCTGATGTCGGATTCGCTCACCGGGCTCCTCCCCATCGTGGGGGACATAACCTTGCCCGCGCAGAACTCGACCGGGCAGGAGGTCGACCTCCAAGCTCCGCCGCTCTTCGCCTTGTGCAGGATCGACCCTGGGAGACCAGCCGACGCGGTGGCCTGGGGGCTGCAATTTTCCGGACGTGTCGTGTTGACGAGCTTCAACGGCGAACCGCTGGGAAGCCTTCCCGACCTCCACGCCGCCAAAAGACTTCTCGCACGACGTCTCGGAACCGACAAAGACGCTCTTCACATACTGTGGATGACACCCCGGAAGCTCGCGCGTTCAGAGCCGCGTCCGACAGTAGTGCCAGGCGATTTCTTGCGCCTTCCCTGACCTGTGCCCCCGATGATCGTCAAAGCTCTTGTTCTCACGCCCGGCTGCCAGGCACGTTCATCGTGCACAACGCTCGAATTCTCCCACCTGCTCGAACACCTCGAGCAGCCATGTCATGCCGTTGCCGCAGCGTGGTCGACAGAGTCCACTTGGAGAGGAACCCGCATGTTGCGCACATCCGGCGCGTCCAGCAACAACGATGAGGATCAGTCACCTGAAAAGCTCCACCGCGATCTGGTGAGCCGATGGCTGCTCGGCACTCCGCCGCCTGCCGCCGACTTCCTCCAAACCAGGCACCTCATGGCAGATCTGGTTCGCTTGATGTCCGTCGACGACGCACAGGTGGTCGAGCCGCTGATCCTGTCGGGACCGAGTGGCGCGGGCAAGTCCCAACTCTCTGCCGCCTACGCCCGCGGGCTGTGGGCCGGCGAGAAGATCGACGTCCTGATGTGGGTGGACGCGACGAGCCGTGACGCCGTCCTGTCCCGGTTCGGCCTGACCTCCACGATCACCGGATCCGCGCAGCAGCACGACGTCGAGGACATCGCGGTCCAGTGGTGGAAGTGGCTGGAGGAGTCCGGAAAGCGCTGGCTGGTGGTGTTCGACGGTCTCCAGAACCCCGCTGACCTCGACCGCCTGTGGCCGCCGCTCGGTGTCGACGGGCGGGTGTTGGTCACGACCCGACTGCCAGGGCTCACCGCGAGAGGCGGGGATCGACTGCTGCGCGTGAACGCCTTCACCCCGGCCGAGTCGAAGGCCTTCCTCGATGCCCGGCTGGCCACGCGCCCGTCCCAGCGGAACGGCGCCGAGAGTCTGGCCGAAGGACTCGGGCACCTACCCATGTCGCTCGCCCAAGCGGCGGCCCACATCGCCGATCGCACCGCCTTGACCTGCGCCAGCTACCACCGGCATTGGCTCGATCGCCACTCGATGCTGTTCCCGCGGGAGCCAGACGGCGTCGCGCTGCCCCACGACTCCCGCGCGGCCGTCGTCACCACCGTGTCGTTGTCCATCGTCCTGGCGAACAGCCTCAACCCCATCGGCCTGGCCCTGCCGCTGCTCGAGATGACCTCGATGATGGATCCGGGCGGCATACCGGAGGCCGTGCTCACCGCACCGGCCGTGCTCACCGCCCTCACCGCCGCCGCGGGCCGCGAGATCGACGTCGACACCGTCGTCGACGCGGTGACCTGTCTTCACCGCCTCGGTCTGCTCACCCACGACACCGGTGTTCCTCATCGCAGCGTGCGGGTCCCCGCCGCCGTCCAGGAGACGATCCGCAACGCCGGGGACGACCAGTGGCGGACCAGCCGGGCCCGCACGATGGCCGACGCCCTCCTCCAGGCGTGGCCGAACGTGGAGCGCGACGTGGACCTCAGCGCTGCGCTGCGGAGCAACGCCCGTGCGCTGCAAACCCACGCCGAGGACGCCTTGTGGGATCCGTCAGCGCACAGCCTGCTGTTCCGGCTCGGAGAAAGCGCGGGCGGAGCAGGTCAGGTGAGGGGTGCGATCGACTTCTACGGCCGACTCGGCGACACGGCGACCCGGCTGCTCGGCGCCGATCACCCCGACACCTTGCAGGCCCGCCACAACCTCGCCCACTGGCGAGGTGAGGCAGGCGACGCCGAGGGCATGACGGCGGCCCTGGAGCAGGTCTTGGCGGACATCGAACGGGTTCTCGGCGAAGACCACCCCAGCGCGTTGGCCACCCGCCACAACCTCGCCTACTCACAAGGAGAGGCCGGTGACCCGGAGGGCGCCGTCACGGCGTTGGAGGAGGTGCTCGACGTCCAGAGGCGACTGCTGGGGCCCGACAACACCGAAACGCTCACCACCCACCTCAGCTACGCCCGGTGGTTGGGCGAGGCCGGTGACGCGCAGGGGGCCGCCGAGGAGTTCGAGCAGGTGCTGAGCGTCCTGGAACTGGTCCTCGGCCTGGACCACCCGGAAACCCTGACGGCCCGACACGGTCTCGCTCGCTGGCTGGGCGAGACCGGGGACGTCGAGGGTGCCGTCGACGAGCTGGAGCAGGTCCTCTCCGACCAGCACCGGGTGTTGGGCGCGGACAACCTCGACACCCTCACGACCCGCCACAACCTCGCCTACTGGAGGACCGAACTCGGTGACGCCGCGGGCGCCATCGAGGAACTCGACCGGGTCCTCGCCGGTCAGACCCGCGTGCTGGGTCCGGAGCACCCCGACACGTTGACCACGCACCACAACCTCGCGTACTCGCGAGGCGAGCTCGGCGCGGCACGGGACGCGGCGACAGCTCTGGAGCACGTGGTGGCCGCCCAGGAGCGCGTCCTGGGCTCGGACCACCCCCGTACCGCGATCTCCCGCCAAAGCCTGGTCCACTGGAGACAGCGGGCCTCGGAGCAGGCGATGGAGTGATCCGTCCCAGGCCCGGTTCACGCGTGCCGCCCACGAGCACGCTCATCAGACCGGCACAACTCACTATCCTCAATGGACCAATCGAGCGGAAACGGATGAGTTCAGTGAACAAGCGATGGCCGGCGCTAGTGGTCGCGGTACTGGCGTTCGCGGTGGCCGCCCCCGCTCGCTCCGACGACCAGGTGCTGCTGCCCGATCTGCGCCAGGCGCCGGTCGGATGCCCTGGCGGTTATGGCGGCGATCCGGCGAAGTGCACGGACTGGGACGTCTGCGCGGTCCACGACGCGGACGCCCCCAACGGTCGCTGCATCACCGCGGGCTCGATGAAGGCCGTGCGACTTCGGTTCACCAGCTCCGAGGACAACGTCGGCGACGGCCCGCTGCTGCTCTACGGCAGCCGCGACAACACCAAGCAGAAGACCATGTCCGTCAGGCAGGCGTTCCAGACGAGGGAGGGTGGACCGATCCCCACCTCCTTCCAGACCGCTCAGCACCCGACAGCGACCTCGACCTACTACGAGCCCGCCAAGATGCACGAGCACTGGCACCTCATGGGCTTCGAGCACTTCGAGTTGCGCGCTCCCGACGGCGGAACACTCGTGACCGACCGCAAGAACGGCTTCTGCCTCGGCGACCGCTACCCCACACCCGACGCCAAGCAGTTGGCCCACGCGGTGCCGAACGACGACAGCCCTCAAGGGCAGCTGGGGCGGTTCCTGGCCAAGAACATGTGCGGTATGCGAAACCCCGACGCCTTGACGGTCATCGAGGGCATCTCGGTCGGACGCGGCGACGACTACAGGTACGACGTCGACTTCCAGTGGTTGGACATCACCGCGCTGCCCTCGGGCACGTACGACGTCGTGAACACGGTCAACTCCGACCGGACGCTCGTGGAGAGCGACTACGAGAACAACTCGTCGTCGATCGCGATATCGGTGCAGTGGCCGTCCGGCGCACGCGTGGCACCATCGCTGATCACCTCGCCGCCGACGGTCAAGCTGCTGCGCAGCTGCCCCGGAAGCGCCAAGTGCGCGACACCGGCGAAGAACTGAACCAGGGGCTTCCTCGGACTGGGAAACCAGCACCGACCGCCATTCCCCACCGTGCCAGTGGGGGCGCACGCCGACGATGACGACTCGACAGCAGAAGCAGGTCGTCCGCGGTTGGCTCGGCTTCGCTCCGAGCCAACCGCAACGCACCACCTGACGCGTTGCAGGCCCTACGGCATGGCCTCGGAGTGCCACGACTCCACCTTGCCCGAACATCTTCCCCACAGTCGAGAAGGCAGCCTCGGTCCACAGTGGACCGAGGCGGCCAGCCCGGCGAAGTCGATCAGCGGGTGTTGAGGTTGATGTGCGTCGCGACCCGGGAGGG
>NZ_JBHYHC010000054.1:9523-57279 GCF_042738955.1 Umezawaea sp. NPDC059074 | reverse complement strand
TGTGGTGGCGGCTGGGCGGGCGGTCGCTGCGGTCGCGCCCGGTCGAGCGGGGCGCGACCGGGCCGCTGACCTACGCGGCCGAGGTCGCGGACCTCGACCCCCGCTTCGGCCTGCTCTCCGTCGGCGCCCGCCTCGCCTGCGCGGGCGGGGCGCTCGTCGAGGTCGAGGTGGAGGCCGTCGTGCGCACCCCCGCGCCGCCGCCGACCTCGGCCGCCATCGCCGAACTCCTGCCGCCGTCGTCCCGGCTCGCGGGCCGTTCGGCGGTGGTCGTCGGCGGCAGTCGCGGGCTCGGCGCCGCGCTCGCGCTGGCACTGGCCGGTCAGGGCTGCGAGGTGCACGTCGGCCACCGCGGCCCGTTCCCCGACCACCTGCTCGCCGAGGCCGAGGAGTCGACCGGCGCGCTGCTGCCCGCGCGCGGGGACGCGGGCGACCCGGAGTGGGGCCGGGGCATGGCGCGGCGGACGGGGCGGCGCGTGGACCTGCTCGTGTGCTCCGCCGCCCCGCCGATCCGGCCGCTGGACGTCGCCGCCGAGCACCTCGACCGGTTCGACTCGTTCGTCGGCGCGTCCACCCGGCTGGTCACCGCGCCGCTGGCCGCCCTGCTGGACCCGCTCGACCGCGCGGGCGGGCGGTGCCTGGTGGTGTCCTCGTCGGCGCTGGGCGATCCGCCGCGGGACTGGCCGCACTACGTGACGGCGAAGGCCGCCATCGAGGGCTTGGTGTCCTGGGCGGCCCGGCACCACCCCGACGTGGGGTTCGTCGTCGCCCGGCCGGGGATGCTGCGGACCGAGCAGACCAACACCCCCGGCGCGCGGGAGGGCGCCGCCCCGGTCGAGCCGGTCGCGGCGGCACTGGTCCGGCTGCTGCTCGACGCCCCGATCCGGCGCGGCTCCGCGCTGGTCGTGGACGATCCGGCTGTCCCGCCGGCGGGACAGCCGCACCCCCTCCACCAGGCCCGATGACCGTCAGCCGTTGCCATCGACCCCGGCGTTGGCCGCGGGTTCGACGGCCGTGGAGCGCACGCCCATCAGCACGGCCGCGAGCAGCACCAGCACGGCCGCGGACAGGATCGGCAGCAGGCCCGCCCCGTCGATCAGCCCGAACACGACCCCGGTCACGCCCGCGCTCGACGCCGCGATGGCGCCCGCCATGCCCATGATCGAGCCCTGGTGGCTGTCGTCCACCGCCACCGACATCAGGCCGACCAGCCCGCTGTAGGCCAGGCCGTAGCCGATCGCGCCGAGCAGGCCCACCGGGTACAGCACGGCCACCGCGCCGGTCAGCGTGGTCGCCACGATGCAGGCCGTCATGATCAGCAACGCTGCGGGCACCACCGCCATCGGTCGGGCCCACTTCGCCGTCAGCGGCACGAAGACGAGGAACGCCGCCGCCAGACCGACGCCGACCACCGAGATCAGGTTGCCGACCGTGCGCTGGTCGAAGCCCTCGTTCGCGGTCAGGTAGAGGCCGATGAACTGGAAGAACGCCGTCCAGCCCAGCGACATCAGCAGCAGCGCCACCGACAGCACCCGGATGCCGGGGAACCGGAACGCCTCCACCAGCCTGGCCACCGGGTTGGGCAGCGAGAAGCCGTCCGCGGGCTTGGCGACCCGCTGCTCCCGGTAGGTGACCAGCAGGATCACCAGGTTCAGCAGCGTCGCGCCCGCCACGAAGACGAACGGGGTTTGCAGGGTGAACCAGGAGACCAGGGTCGCGTCGCTGAGGTAGCCGCCGATCAGCGGGCCCGCCACGTAGCCCATCGAGACCCAGAACATGATCCGCCCGATGGCGGTCACCCGGTGCTCCTTGGGCGTGACGTCGATGATCGCCGCCTGGGCGACCGGCAGGCTGCCGGAGAACAGCCCGCACACCACGCGGCCCGCGAGGAACAGGACCACGTCCTTGCTCAGCATCGCCCACACGGTGAGCGCGTAGCCCACGAAGAGGCCGCTCAGGCACAGCGCGAGGGTCCGCTTGCGCTGGAACAGGTCCGACAGCGAGCCCAGCAGCGGGGCTCCGAAGAACATCGCCAGCGAGTACAGGCCGATCGCCAGCCCGTAGAACACGTCGCGCGTCCCGGAGCCCCCGACGGCGATCAGGCCCGCGCTCGGGTCGTAGGAGATGGGGATCAGCACGGGCAGCACGAGGCTGACGCTCAGGTTGTCGATGAAGATGATGAGGTAGAAGGGGATTAAGCGGGCCAGTGAATTCTGGGGCACGACTCTCCTCTGCGAAGTCGGTTTTCGTGCTTTCCGCGCACGGCTTTACCCGCATTTCCGGATCGGCGCAACTTCACGCGCTGTGCCCGCCGCGTCTGTTCGGTTGACCTGACCGCGGCCCCCTTGACCTCACGAGTGCCGCCGGAACAGCATGGAAATCAATAAGCCCACCGGATTGCCGACATGTCCGCGTACGAGTGGGGAAAGGTTTCCATCGCATGACGAGGCGGCAGGCGACTGCTCACGAACGCTTCCAATGGGTGCGTTATCGCGCCAACCCCGACGACCCGAACCTCACCATCGGCTACACCTGCGTGCTGCGCGGGCCGGTCGACCCCGACCGGCTCGACGCCGCGTTGCGCGAGGTGGTGGTGACCGCGTTCCCGCGGCTGTTCGACTACTTCACCGAGGTCGGCGACACCCTGGAGGCGCGCTCCCGCCCCGCCCCGCGCCGCGTGCTGCGCCGGTGCGCCACCCGTGGCGAACTGCTCGACGCCCCCGCGCTCGACCCGGCGGGCCAGCAGTCGTACCGCTTCGGCTACCACCGGGAATCGGCTGACACCTCGTTGCTGCGCCTGGACTTCAGCCACCTGGTGTTCGACGGGGGCGGGTTCGCCGCGTTCTTCGCCGCGCTCGCCGCGTGCTGGCGGGGTGAGCCCCTCGCGGCCGAGTCGAGCGCGTGGACGCTGGCACCGCCGGACCACGCCGCCGCCGCGGAGTTCTGGCGGCACGCGGTGGACGGCGCGCCGCTGCACCAGCCGCTGGGCATGACCCGCACCGCACCGCCGCCCGCGCCGCGCCCGGTGTCGGTCCGGCACACGCTCGACGGCGCGGACGCCGACGGCGTGCAGCGCCTGCTGCGCGAGCACGACGCCAGCCTGCTGCACCTCGTGGTCGCGCTCACCGGCGCGCTCGTGCACTCCCGCGTCGGCGACGACGACCACCCCGTCCTGGTGGCGCACACGGTGGACACCCGGCCCTTCGGCGCCCCGCATGGCTGCTACACCACCGTGCTCCCGCTGTGGCTGGCCGCCGACCCGTCCGCGCGCACCACGCTCGCACTGCTCGGCGAGGTGGGAGCCCAGCGCGAGGCCATGCGCCCGCACCAGCACTTCCCGGCGCTCGACCTGCTGGCGCTGGCGGCGGCCGACCCGCGGCGCGCGCGCCAGAGCACCGGTCCGCTGCTCAACGTCGTGGTGAACTCCTCGCCCGCGAGCCTGCCCGCCGAGCCTCCCGCGCTCGACGGCGTCGAGACCCGGTGGCTGCGCACCCCGGAGACCGCCACCTCCAGCGACCTCACCCTGACCTTCAGCTCCGACGAGACGGGCGTGCGCCTGTCCTTCGACTCGTCCACCCGCCTGGTCACGGCCGAGGCGCTGGCGGCGTTCGCGGCCGACTTCCTCGCGCTGGCCCGGTTCGCCGTCGCCCACCCCGACCGGCCGCTGGCGGAGTGCGACACCGCACGCCCGCACGCCCCGGTCGCCGAGGGGCCGCCGCGCGCCGACACCGAGCGCCACGCGCTGGGCGCGCTGCTCGCAGACTCCGCCGTGCGCCACGCCGACCGGGTCGCCGTCGTGGACGACCACCGGTCGCTGCGGTACCGGGACCTGCTCGCGGAGGCGTCCGCCGCCGCGCACGCCGTCGCCGGGGACACCGGCCCGATCGGCGTGCTTGTGGGCCGCTCGGCCGCCGTGCCCGTCGCCTACCTCGCCGCATTGCTCGTCGGCCGGACCTTCGTGCCGCTGGACCCGCTCCTGCCCGACGAGCGGCTGGCCCGCTCCGGGGAGATCGCCGACGTGCGGGTGGTGCTGGCCGACCCCGCGACCCGCGAGCGCGCCACCCGGCTGTTCCCCACGGCCAGGGTCCTCGACGTGACCGCGTTCGCGCCCGCTCCGATCGCGGTCCCGCGTCCTCCGCTCGACCCCGACCGCACCGCCTACGTGCTGTTCACCTCCGGCTCGACCGGCGCTCCCAAGGGCGTCGCGGTCAGCGAGGACAACCTGGTCAACTTCCTGTTCTCGGTGCTGGACGACCCCGGCCTCGGCCCGGAGGACCGGGTGCTCGCGCTGACCCCGGTCTGCTTCGACATCTCGCTGCTGGAACTGCTGCTGCCGCTGCTGTGCGGGGCGAGCGTCGAGGTGGCGCCCGACGAGGCGCGGCTCGGCGGGACCGCGCTGGCCGCGCGCCTCGATGGGCGCGTCACCTTCGCGCAGGCCACCCCGTCCACTTGGCGCGTGCTGGCGGCTGCGGGCTGGCGGGCGCGCAGACCGATGACCCTGCTGTGCGGCGGCGAGCACCTGGAGCCCGAGGTCGCCGCGTACCTGCTGGGTCAAGGCTGCGCGGTCTACACCATGTACGGCCCGACCGAGGCCACCATCTGGTCGAGCTGGCACCGAGTCACCGACGCCGGGGACGTGCACCTCGGCGTCCCCGCCCGCGCCACGGCCTACCACGTCCTCGACGCCGAGGGCCGCGCGGTCGCGCCGGGAGTGCTGGGCGAGCTGGTGATCGCGGGCGACTGCGTCGCGCGGGGCTACCTCAACGCGCCGGACACGCCGTTCCGCGCCCTGTCCGACGGCACCCGCGGGTACTGGACCGGCGACCTGGTGCGGCACGAGGGGGAGGGCCGCGTGGTCTTCGCGGGTCGCAAGGACGACCAGCGCAAGGTCAACGGGTACCGGGTCGAGCCGGGTGAGGTCGTCGCCGCGGTCCGCGCTGCCGCGCCCGCCGCCACCGTGTTCGTGGTCGTCGCCGAGGACCCCGAACCGCACCTGCGTTGCCTGGTCTGGCTGCCCGCCGACGAGGACTTCGACGCCGACGCCGTCCACGAGCGCTGCCGGGCCGCGCTGCCGCACTACCTCACCCCCAAGACCGTGCACCGCCTGCGCTCGATCCCCTTGACGCCCAATGGGAAGGTCGACACGACGGCACTGGCCGCGAGTCCGCTCGCCGAGCTGGACCTGTGGGCGACGGCGGCCGGTCCCGAGCCGCGACCGGCCGGTGCCGTCGGACTCGTGGACGAGCTGCGCGGGCTGGTCGCCGACGAGCTGCGCGTCCCGCCGCCGGACGCCGACCGGCCGCTGGGGTACCAGGGCATCGGGTCGCTGGGCTTCAACGTCCTCGCCATCCGCATCAGCGACCGCTACGGCGTCGCCTTCCAGGCCCACGACTTCTACCGCCTCACCACCCTGCGCGCGGTCGCCGACGCCCTCGCCGGATCAGCCGACCGGCCCGCGCCCGAGACCGACCGGCTCGCGCCCGTGGTCGACCAGGCCGTGCCCGCGGCCGACACCGCCCCGCCCGCCGTGGACGACCGGCTGGCCGTCGTCGGGCTCGCCGCGGTGCTGCCCGGCGGCCCGGACGCCGAGGCGTTCTGGGAGTCGCTGGTGGCGGGTGTGGACGCGATCCGCCCCTCCGACCCCGATCGCGGCCTGCCCGGCGAGGTGGCGGGGTTCCTCCCCGACGTCCGCGGCTTCGACGCCCGGTTCTTCTCCATCTCGCCGCTGGAGGCGGGCTGGATGGACCCGAGGCAGCGGCTGCTGCTGCAATCGGCGTGGCACGCGCTGGAGGACACCTGCCGCGCTCCCTCGGAGCTGCGCGGCACTCGCACCGGCTGCTACGTGGCCGCGACCGGCGCCGACTACGCCGTGTTGCAGGCCAGGGCCGCCGCCCGGCAGGCGCCGCACTCGCTGGTCGGCGCCTCCGCGAGCCTGCTGGCCAACCGGCTGTCGGCCTTCTTCGACTGGACCGGGCCCTCGGCGACCCTGGACACCGCGTGCTCCGGCTCGCTGATCGCGCTGGTGCGCGCCTGCCGCGACCTGCGCGCGGGGGCCTGCGACACCGCCGTCGTCAGCGGCGTGAACCTCATCCTCGACCAGCAGGTCAACGACGGCCTGCACGCGGCGGGGCTGCTCTCGCCCGAACACCGCTGCGCCACCTTCGACGCGGCGGCCGACGGCTACGTGCGCGGCGAGGGTTACGGGACCCTGGTGGTGCGGCGGCTCGCGGACGCGCTGCGCGACGGGGACCGGGTGCTCGCCGTGGTCGAGAGCGCCGTGGAGAACCACGGCGGCCGGGCCAACTCGCTGACCGCGCCGAACCCCAACGCCCAGCGCGCGCTGCTGCTCGACGCGTACACCCCGGAGTTGGCCGCCCGCACCGGTTACATAGAGGCGCACGGCTCCGGCACCGCGCTCGGCGACGCCATCGAGGTCGACGCGCTGACCCGCGCCTGGGCCGAACTGGTCCCCGACGAGCCGCGCGACCCGGTGCGGCTGGGCGCGGTGAAGACCAACATCGGGCACTTGGAAGCCGCCGCGGGCATCGCCTCGCTGGTGAAGGTGGTGAAGGCGTTCGAGCACCGGACGCTGCCGGGCAACCTGCACCTGCGCGCCCTCAACCCGAACATCACCCTCGACGGCACCCCGTTCGAGGTCGTGGACAAGACCGAGACCTGGGACGGCCCCGAACCGCTGGTCGCGGGCATCAGCTCGTTCGGCTTCGGCGGCAGTAACGCCCACGTCGTCCTGTCCTCGCCACCACCGCCACCGGACCGGCCGACGGCGTCCGGCGGACCGCACCTGGTGCCGCTGTCGGCGCGCGACCCGCGGGCCCTGCGCGCGCTGACCACCGCGCTGCTCGACGCGCTGCCGCGCGTGAACTGCCTGGCGGGCCTGTCGTACACGCTGTGCCGGGGCCGCGACCACCTCGACCACCGGACGGCGTGGGTCGTCTCCTCGATCGCCGAGCTGCGGGAGGCGCTGGCCGCCGCGCCCGAGCCGGTCCGCGTGCTCCCGACGGACGCCCCGGTCGACGCCACGACCCCGGACCAGGCCCGCCGCGCCTACCTCGACGGGCACCCGGTCGACTGGCGGGGCCTGTTCGCGGACCGCGCCCCGGACCCGGTGCGCCTGCCCGCGTACCCGTTCGCGGACACCGACTTCTGGTTCACCGACTGATGGCCGCGCGGATCGGGACGGCGACCGGCCTGACGCTCGTGCCCGGCGACCCCGGCGCGGTGCGGGCCGCGGTCGACCCGGACCACCCGTGGTTCCTCGAGCACGTCGTGCTGGGCAGGCGCATCCTGCCCGGCGTCGTGTGGCTGGACCTGGCGTTCCGCGGCGTCGAGCTGGCCCGTCCCGGCGTCCGGGCGCACGGAGTCGTGGACGGCGTCTGGCTGCGGCCGGTCATGGGCGACGAGCCGCTGGACCTGGTGCTGCGCTTCACCTTCGCGCCGGACGGTCGGACGGTGAAGTACACAGTGGACAACCGGGGGCTGCGCTGCGGGCAGGGTACCCTGCTGCTCGACCGCCGCGAGAGCGCCCCCGCCGTGTCCACGGCGGTGCGGGACCGCGTCGCCGAGGACTCCCGCACGCACTTCACCCGGCGCGAGATCTACACCGAGTTCGCCGCGATGGGCATCGACTACGGCACCCACTTCCGCCGCATCAGCTACGTGCAGCGCCACGGCCAGGCGTCGCTGGCGCTGCTGACCGGCAACGACGGCACGCGGGTCGACCTGGTGAACCTGCTCGACTGCTCGTTCCAGGCTGGCATGGCCATCTCCATCGGCGAGCACCGCGACAGCCTGATGCCCTTCTCGCTGGGGCTGATGGTCGCGCACCGGTGGCCGGAGTTCCCGCTGGCGTCGGCGTTCGTGCTCACCGAGAAGCACTCGCCGTTCCGCACGAGCTGCACCGTGTTCGACGAGGACTACACGCCACTGCTGTCGGTCTTCGACCTCGGCGTCAAGCCCGCCCGCTGAGCGCGGGCCCCCACACGAGAGGGAAATCCGTTGAACCAGCTCCCAGGACAGCACGAGCGCCGCGACGCGGTCCGCCGGGCCGACGTCGACGGGATCGCCTTCGCGCCGCGGTGGGCGGTCGATCCGCTGCCCGAGGCCACGGCCGCGTCCGGCGGTCCCAGGGTGTTCCTGATCCCGCCCTCTCAGGGGCTCCTGCGCCGGGAACTGGCCGAGGCGTTCCCCGACGACGAGGTGCGGCTGCTCGACGGCGGGCGGCAGGTGGTCGCGCCCGGCGCGCACCTGGTGTTTGTCTCCCGCGCCACCTGGGCCGACGGCGTCCGGGACGAGGACCTGACCGCCCTGCTCGGCCTCGTGCGCTCCCTCGACGGCGCCGGGGCGATCACCCTGGACGTCGTCACCGACAAGGCGGTCACCAGCCCGCTGTTCCCCGGCGCGACCCACCCGGTCGACGGCGTGCACGTGGGTCTCGCCAGGACCCTCGCCGCCGAACGGCCCGGCTGGCGGGTCCGCTGCCTGTGCCTGCGCGACCTCGTCCCGGCGGAACTGGCCCGCGTGCTCGACCTCCCGCTGCCGGAGCACCCCGGCAAGGCGCTGTGCGTCGATGCCGAGCAGGTCGCCACCGCCGGGATGGGACCGGTGTCGCTGGGGGAGTGGCCGTCGCGGTCGGCGTTCCGCGAGGGCGGCACCTACGCCATCCTGGGCGGCACCGGAGGTCTGGGCGGCGTGCTCGCCGAGTACTTGGCCGAGCGCTACCGGGCCGAGATCGTGCTGGTCGGCAGACGACCGCCCGAGCGGACCGAGGCCGCGCGGCGGCGGCTGCTCGACCTCGGCGCGTCCGCCGCGCACCACCACCAAGTCGACCTCGCCGACGGGCAGGCCCTGCGCCGGGCCTTGGACCGGCACGAGGTCCTGCACGGCGTGGTGCACTCCGCGCTGGTGCTTGACGACGCCACCCTCGCCACGATGACCGACCGGTCGCTGCTGGACGTGCTGCGCCCCAAGGTGCACGGCACGCGCGGCCTCATCCAGGCCCTGCGCGGGCGCGAACTCGACTTCTGCCTGTTCTTCTCCTCCGTGCAGTCCCACCTGGCCAATCCGGGCCAGGGGAACTACGCGGCGGCGAGCGTGGCCGTCGACTCCTACGCCGACCTGCTGCGCGAGGCGCTGCTGATCGACACCCGCGTCGTGAACTGGGGGTACTGGGGCAGCGTCGGCGTCGTGGCCACGCCGGAGTACCGCGAGCGGATGGAGCGGCTCGGGATCGGCTCCGTCGAACCGGCCGAGGGGCTGGCGGTGGTCGAACGCCTGCTGGCGGGCGAGCACCGGCAGGTCACCGTGCTGAAGGCGACGCGGGAGGCGTTGCGGCGCATGGACATCACGCAGCACGAGAACACCTCGACCACGTTGGACTCCGAGCCCGCCGGGACCACGGGGTTGGCCGCGCTGGTGCCGCCGTTCGCCGACGACACCCCGGACGCGGAGCGCAACCGCGAGCTGGCGCGGCGGATCGAGGCGTACTCGCGGGCCGCGCTGCGCCGGGTCGAGCTGCCCGCCGAGGCGCACCCGCGCCACCGGCGGCTGCTGGCCGCGGTGCGCGACATCCCCGACGCGCCGTCGGCCACCCGCGAGGAGCTGGTGAGCGGCCACCCGGAGCTGGCCGGGCACCTCGCGCTGCTCGACCGCTGCGTGGAGCACCTGCCCGCCGTGCTGCGCGGGGAGGTGGACCCGCTGGAGGTGATGTTCCCCGGCGGCAGCTTCGAGCTGGTCGCCCCCGTCTACCGCAGCAACCCCATCGCCGACTACTTCAACCGCGTCTCCGGCGAGGTGGTCGCCGCCTTCCAGCGGGAGCACTCGGGCCGGGAGCTGCGCGTGCTGGAGATCGGCGCGGGCACGGGTAGCACCACCCGGTTCGTGCTCGACCGGCTCGACCCGCGCGATGTGTCCTACACCTTCACCGACCTCTCGCACGCCTTCCTCAACCGGGCCCGCGACGCCTTCGCCGACCACCCGTTCCTGCGCTTCGAGATATGCGACGTCACCGACCCGCCCGCCGACCACGACGGCGCGTTCGACGTGGTCGTGGCGACCAACGTCCTGCACGCCACCGCCGACGTGCCCGCGACCCTGCGCAACGTGCGCCGGATGCTGCGCGAGGGTGGCGTCCTCGTGCTCAGCGAGGTCACCGCCCGGCAGGACTACTCGACCCTCACCTTCGGCCTCACCGACGGGTGGTGGGCGGGCAGCGACGCCTACCGCATCGAGCACAGCCCGCTGCTCGCGAGCGAGCAGTGGCAGCGCCTGCTGACCGAGGCGGGTTTCGGCGAGGTCCTGCCGCACGGCGGCCCGGAGCAGCAGGTGCTGGTCGCGCGGGCCGGACCGGTCGCCGACCCGGCGCCCGTCACGACCCCGGCCGTCGACTCGACCGCCGAGGTGACCCCGACTTCGGCCCCGGCCGCCGCTGCCGACGTGACCGAGCGCGTGGAGGAGTACGTCCGGGAGCTGATCGCGCGGACGATGCGGTTCGCCGTGGCCGAGGTGGAGCGGGACCGCCCGTTCCGGGACATGGGCATCGATTCGCTGATCGCGGTGGAGCTGCTGGAGCCGCTGCGGGCTCTGGTGGGGTACCTGCCCGCGACGGTGCTGTTCGAGTTCCCGACGGTGGCGAAGCTGGCTGCGCACCTGGTGGACGAGCACGGGGACACCGTGCGGGACGCGTTCCCCGCCGAGCGAGCCGCCGCGGAACCCGTTGTCGCGCAACCCGAACCGACACCCCCACGACCGGAACCCGTTGTCGTGCGCCCGGAATCGGAGTTCTCCCGACCGGAACCCGTGCTCCCGCAAGCGGAGCCCGAGGTGCGCGCGGCCGATATCGCGATCGTGGGGATGTCCGCCCGCCTGCCGGGAGCGCCCACGGTCGAGGAGTTCTGGCGCAACCTGGTCGCCGGGGTCGACGCCGTGACCGCGGCGCCGTCCGAGCGGTGGCGCGTCGACCTCACCGCGGGCGCCGACCCGGTGAGCTACACCGACCGGGGCGCGTTCCTGGACGACATCGACGCGTTCGACCACACCTTCTTCGGCCTCACGCCCCACGACGCCGCCGTCATGGACCCGCAGGAACGCCTGGTGCTGGAGCAGACCTACCAGGCCCTGCTCGACGCCGGGCGCGGCCGGGAGACGATGGCGGGCAGCGACACCGGCGTGTTCGTCGGCGTGATGAACAGCGGCTACGCGTGGTACACGCCCACCGACCCGGCCGCGTCCCCGACCACCTCGCTGTTCTGGTCCATGGCCAACCGCACCTCCTACCACTTCGACTGGCACGGCCCGAGCATGGCCGTGGACACCGCCTGCTCGGCGTCGCTGACCGCGCTGCACCTGGCCTGCCAGTCGCTGCGGGCGGGCGAGTGCGGTCAGGCCGTGGTCAGCGGGGTCAACCTGATCACCCACCCCCGACAGTTCCGGCTGCTCAGCGGCATGGGAATGCTCTCGCGCAGCGGTGTCTGCCGCCCGTTCGGCGAGGGCGCGGACGGCTTCGTGGACGGCGAGGGCGTGGTGTGCCTGGTCCTCAAGCCGCTGGCCGACGCCCTGCGCGACGGGGACCGCGTGCACGGCGTCATCGCCGGGTCGGCAGTCAACGCGGGCGGTCGCGCCAACGGGTACACCGCGCCGAACATCGACGCCCAGCACGCGGTCGTCACCCGCGCGCTGGCCGCCGCCGACGTCCCGCCGGAGGGGGTCGGCTACGTCGAGGCGCACGGCACCGGCACCGAGCTGGGCGACCCGGTCGAGGTGCGGGCGCTGGGCAAGGCCTACGCGGCGGCGGGCACCGAGCGCATCCGCCTGGGCTCGGTGAAGTCCAACATCGGCCACCTGGAGTCGGCGGCCGGGCTGAGCGGGGTGCTCAAGGCGGTGCTCCAGATGCGCCACCGCAGGCTCGTCCCCACCCTGCACGCCGAGCGCCCCAACCCGCACATCGACTTCCCCGCCACCCCGTTCGTGCTCAACACCCGGCTGACCGACTGGCCGGAGTCGCTGCCGCTCGTGTCGGCCGTCAGCTCGTTCGGCGCGGGCGGGGCCAACGCCCACGTCGTCCTGCGCGGGGTCGTCGACTCCGAGCCCGCGCCCGAGCGGTCGGGCCGCGACCGCTACGTCATTCCGCTCTCGCACCACACGTCCGCCGGGCTCCAACTCCTCGTGGACGACCTGCGCGCCGCGCTGACCGATCGCCGCGTCGACCTGGACGCCCTCGCCCACACCCTGGCGTGCCGCCGCGACGCGTTCCGGCACCGGGTGGCGATCGTCTGCCGCGACCAGGACGACCTCGTCCGCCGGCTCGGCGTCGACCTCCAGCGCCGCACCCGGCGCACGCCCGCGGGCTCTGCCGACGGGCCGACCGACCGCACCGCCGAGGACGTCGCCGCGCTGTTCGAGTCCGGCGGCGACCCCGACTGGTCCGCCCAGTACCCGGCCCGCCCACCGCTCGCCCTGCCCGGCTACCCGTTCCTGCGCCACCGGCACTGGGTGGAGTCGGCCGAATCCGGTCTCGGCGACCTCGGCGGCATGGTGGCCGCGCACCGCGTCGCGGGTGAGGCGGTCGTGCCCGCCGCGTGGTCGCTGGCGCTGCTCGCCGGGCACGCGCAGACCGGAGCGCTGGCGCACGTGCTGTGGCAGCGCCGGATCACCGATCCGGGCGCGGTCGAGACCGTGGTCCGCGGTGACGACCTGTCGCTCGTGGACCGGGACAGCGGCGAGGTCTTCTGCACCGCCGAGATCACCGAGCCCGGCGACGTGGGCCGGACGCCCGTCCCGGACGCGACCGGCCTGCGCCGCGTGGACGCCGACGAGGTGTACGCCGGGTTCCGGCGCGCGGGCTACGACTACGGCTCCGCGCTGCGCGGCGTGCGGTGGGCCGAGGTCGGCTCCGACTCCGTGCGCGCGTTCCTGCGCGTCGACCGGAGCTGGGGGCAAGAGGTGTCGCCCGCGCTGCTCGACGCGGGGATGCAGCTCTCGATCCTGCTGTCGGCGCGCGACGGCGCGGACGGCCGGGTGTTCGTCCCGTACCACCTGGGGCAGATGACGGTCGTGCGCGCCCCGCGTGACGAGGCGGTGTTCTGCCACTGCCAGGCCCGGCCGGGCAGCGGGTCGGGGCGCACCCGCACGTTCGACTTCCGCTTCACCGACGCCGACGGCGACCCACTCGTGCTGCTGGAGGAGGTGGTGTCCGTCGCGGTCGACGGCGCCGCCGCGCCCCGGCGGTTCGAGGTGCTGGAGCTGAGTACGGGGGGATCGGGATGACCGACGTCCTGATGTTCCCCGGCCAGGGGTCGCAGCACCCCGGCATGGGGGTGGAGCTGTTCGACCGCTACCCGCGGCTGTGCGAACGGGCGAACGAGGTCGTCGGCTACTCGCTGACCGATCTGTGCCGGTCCGACCGCGGCGGCGCGCTCGACCGGACCGCCCACACCCAGCCCGCCGTGTACCTGGTGAGCTGCCTGGCCTACCTCGACCACGTGGACCGGGTGGGTGAGGAGGGCGTCGGCGTGCTGGTCGGGCACAGCGCGGGCCTGTACGCGGCGCTGTTCGCCGCCGGGGTGGTGGACCTGGAGGGCGGCCTGGAGATCGTGGCCCGGCGCGGCGAGCTGATGCAGGCCGTGGAGGGCGGCGGGATGCTCGCGGTGATCGGTCCCGACGCCGCCGAGGTCGACCGGGTGCTCGCGCGGCTGGACTGCTTCGACGTGGACGTGGCCAACTACAACGGTCCCGACCAGGTCGTCCTCAGCGCGACCGCGGAGCGCCTCGCGGACCTGCGGCCCCGGTTGGAGCGGGAGGGGCACCGCTGCGTGCCGCTGCCGGTGAGCGGGGCGTTCCACTCGCGCCACATGGAGCCGTGCCGCCGCGAGCTGGTCCGGTTCCTGCTCGACCGCGAGTTCGCGGAGCCGCGGCGGCCGGTGGTCTCCAGCACCACCGGGCAGGTCGTCGGCTCGGCCCGGCTGCTGGAGGAGATGGCCTTCCAGCTCGTGCGACCGGTGCGCTGGTGGCAGACCGTCGCGCACCTGGCCCGTGCCGGGGCCACGGCCTTCCACGAGATCGGGCCCGGCACGGTGCTGACCGACCTGACCAGGAAGATCCTCGGCGGCGTGCCGCCCAGAGCAGAGCGGCGGGTGTGAACGACATGACGGCAGGGCACAGCAGGATCGCGGTCGTGGGCGGTGGCGGCGCGGGTTCGGTCGCGGCGTGGCTGCTCTCCCGCCGCCACGACGTGGTGCTGTTCGAGGCGGAGGAACGCCTCGGCGGCCACGCCTACAGCCACCCGCTGGAGACCTCCGCGGGGGTGCTGCGGGTGGACATGGGCGTCGAGCACTTCACCGAGAAGCTGGCGCCGAACCTGCACCGGCTGCTCACCGGGTTCGGCATCGGCAGCTACGTCGCCCCGTCCTCGGTGCGGGTGACCTTCCCCGGCGAGGGCCGCACCTGGAGCAACACCGGGGCGGACGGGGCGCTGCGCGCGGAGCTGCTGGAGGAGTTCGACCGCTTCCACCTGGCGATGAACCAGGTCGTCGGGTCCACCGACGAGCGGCTGCGCGGCCTGAGCATCGGCCAGTGGCTCGACGAGAACGGCTACTCGCGGGCGTTCAAGCACCAGGCGGTCGACCCGATCATGAGCATCTACTCGGGCTGCCACGCGCCGTCGCTGGACTACACGCTGATGTACGTCGCGCTGTCGTTCAGCATGAACCTGCTGTCGTTCTTCACCCCCGGCTACTGGCGCAAGGCCGAGGGCGGCATCCACCGCTACCTCGATGTGATCGCCGCCGAGCTGGGCGACCGGGTCCGCGTGGGCACCGCCGTCGACGCCGTCGTGCCGACGCCCGGCGGCGCGGTCGTGGTGGCCGACGGCGAGGAGCACCGGTTCGACAGCGTCGTGGTCGCCACGCACGCCGACATCGCCCACAAGCTGCTGCGCGAGGCGGGCCCGCGCCACCAGGAGCTGCTCGACGGGTTCTCCTACGTGCCGGTGGAGAGCGTGCTGCACCAGGACGGGAGCTGGCTCGACGGCGGCGACGCCTACTGCCAGTTCCGGATGGCGCCGGGCTTCGACCTCGACCGGGCCGAGGAGGCCACCGGCAGCCTGACCCGCAACTGCAACGCGCTGGAGCCCTACCGGGGGGTGGCCGAGCCGGTGCTGATCACCTTCGACCCGCAGGAGCCGATCGCCGAGTCCGCGGTGATCACCCGCAAGCGGTGGAAGCTGCCCCAGCTCCGCCCCGCCGACATCCGGCACAAGCGGCGGCTGGCGCAGCTCCAGGGCCGTCACGGCATCTGGTTCTGCGGCACCGACACCACCGTCACCGGCCATGAGGGGGCGGTCGTCTCGGCGATGGTCGTCGCCTCCCGACTGGGGGTGCCGCACCCGTTCGCCGACGACCCGACCGCCGCCGCCCAGTTCCGGGTCGTCGAGGACTTCATGGGCGTTTGAGCCCGCCCGGCGCGCACTCACGAGGGGATTTTGACCCATGGACGTCCTGCTAGCCCGGCACGAGCCCGTGCCCGCGCTCGGCAGCCTGCCCGCGGGCACGACGCTGCTGCTCACCGACCGCGACGACCTCGCCGCCGCCGCGTCCGCCGCGGGCGTCGAGCACCGCCGCGTCGACCCGCTGCGCGACGCGCCGCCGAGCGACGACGTCACCTCGGCCGACACGCTCGTGGTCGCGTGGGGCGGCGACGGCACGCCCGCCTACGACACCGTGCTGCGCTTCACCCGCGCCTGCCTGAGCCTCGTGCGGGCGGTGTGCGCGGCGCGAGGGCCCGCGCACCTCGTGGTGCTGGCGGAGCGGACCGACGCGCTGGCCCCGCTGCTCGACGGCATGGCCGTGTCGGCCGCGCTGGAGGAGCCGCTGCTGCACACCTCGGTCCGCTACGACGGGCCCGTCACGGGTGACCGGTTGGCGGCGTGGATCGCGGCGGCCGCCGCGCACCCCGGCACGCGGCTGGAGGCCACCGGCGACGAGATCGCGCGCGTCGTCCACCGGCCCGCCGACCTGGCGCCCGCCCGTCCCGGCGACGTCCTGGGCGCGGGCGACACCGTGGTGCTCGTCGGGGGCGCGGGCGGGATCGGCCTGCGGCTGTGCCGCTACCTGGCCGACCGGTTCGGGGCACGGGTCGTCGTCCTCGGCCGGGGGACACCCGACCAGCAGCGCGCGCAGGCGTTGCGCGACGCGGGCGCGGCGGTCCACCTGAGCGTCCCGGCCGACGAGCCGGACGCCCTGGACGAGGCTTTTCGGTACGTGCGCGAGAGGTTCGGGCCCATCCGGCTGGCGGTGAACCTGGCGGGCGTGCTGCGCGACGGCCTCCTGTGCACCCTGTCCCCGGACTCGCTCGACGCGGTGCTGCGGCCGAAGGCGGGGGTGGCGCTCGGGCTGGCCGCGCTGCGCGGACCGCACCGCCCGGACCGGGTGGTCCAGTTCGGGTCGCTGACCGCGATCACCGGCAACGCGGGCCAGGCCGTTTACGGCGCGGCCAACGCGTTCCTGGGCGGACTGGCCGAGAACACCGCCGACTGGCTCTGCGTCGACTGGGGGCTGTGGGACACCGACGGGATGCGGATGCCCGACGGCACGTCCGGGCTGCGCGCGCTGGACCCGGACGCCGCGTGCGCCGCGCTGGTCGACGGCCTCGCGGCGGGGGTGCGGCGGCTGGTCGTGCTCGACGGCGACGTGCGGCTCGACCCCGAGCCCCGCGAGGAGCAGCACCGCGCCGAACCCACCCCCGTGGACCTGCGCGCCCGTGCCGCGCGGTGGGTGCGCGACGTCGTGGTCCGGCACACCGGGCTGACACGGGTCGGCGACCGGGACAACCTGCTCGACCACGGCGTGGACAGCGTCGGCAGCGTCCGGATCAGCCGCGAGGTCGAGACGCGCCTTGACCCCGGCGGCCGGGGCCGGGTCAGCCGCGCGCTCGTCTTGCAGCACCCGACCATCGCCGCCCTGACCGACCACCTGGTAGACACGATGCCCGCCGAGTTGGCCGCCCACCTCGGCGACGTCCCGACCGAGGCTCGCCCCGCCGAGCCCGAAGCCCGACCGGTCGCGCCCGGCGACACCCCGCCCGCGCCCCGGCCCATTGCGGCGAGCCCGATCCCCGAGCCGACCGAGCCGACGGTGTCGCCCGGCGACCACCGCCCGGACGACATCGCCATCATCGGACTGGCCGGGGAGTTCCCCAACGGCGACGACGTGGACGCGTTCTGGCGGTCGTTGCTGCGCGGCGAGGACGCGGTGCGGGTCATCCCCGAGGACCGCTGGGACTGGCGGCCCGGCTACTCGCCCGAGCCGGACGAGCCGGGGTCGGCGCACGGCCGCCACGGCGGGTTCCTGGCGCACGCGCTGGACTTCGACCCGGTGTTCTTCGGCATCGCCCCGGCCGAGGCGGCCGCACTCGACCCGCAGGAGCGCCGCTTCCTCCAGACCGCGTACCACGCCTGGGAGGACGCGGGCCGGTTCGCGGGCCCGGAGCGCGACGCGGGCGTGTTCGTGGCCGCGATGTTCGGCCACTACCAGGACCTCGACAGCCCCGACCGGGTCGTCGGCAGCTCCTTTGCCGCCATCGCCAACCGGGTGTCGCACGCGCTGGACCTGCACGGGCCCAGCGTCGCGGTCGACACGATGTGCTCGGGCGGGCTCACGGCGCTGCACTTGGCCGCCACCGCGATCCGCGCGGGCGACTGCGAGGTGGCGCTGGCCGGTGGCGTGAACGTCATGCCGCACCCCGGCAAGTACCGGCTGCTGAGCCAGGGCAAGTTCCTCAGCCCCACCGGGGCGTGCCACGCCTTCGGCGTCGCCGCCGACGGGTACGTGCCGGGGGAGGGCAGCGCCGCCGTGGTGCTCAAGCGGCTCTCCTCGGCGCTGCGCGACGGCGACCGCGTGCACGCCGTCCTGCGCGCCACCGCCATCAACTCCGGGGGCCGCACCGCCGGGTTCACCGTGCCGTCCGAGGACGCGCAGCACCGGGTGATCACCGCCGCGCTGACCCGCGCTGACCTCGACCCCGCCGCGGTGACCTACGTCGAGGCGCACGGCACCGGCACCGCGCTGGGCGACCCGATCGAGGTTCGCGCCCTCGTCCGCGCCTACGGCGGGCCCGATCTGGGCGAGGCGCACCTGGGCGCGGTCAAGAGCAACATCGGCCACCTCGAATCGGCCGCCGCGCTGGCCGGACTGGTCAAGGTCGTCCGGCAGTTAGCCACCCGCACGCTCGTCCCCACGCTGCACTGCGAGTTGGAGAACCCGGAGCTGAACCTGGAAGACTCCCGGTTCGCTCTGGTCAAGCAGGCGCGACCGTGGCCCGCGGGTCCCCGGTCGACCCGGTTCGCCGGGCTCAGCTCGTTCGGCGCGGGCGGGTCCAACGGGCACGCCATCATCCAGGAGTTCGCCGCTCCCACCCCGACCCCGCCCACTCCGGCGTGGTGCTTCATCCCGCTCTCCGGCCGCGACGAGGACGCCGTCCGCAGGCGGGCCGCCGACTTGGCCGACCACCTGCGGGCCAACCCGGACGCCTCGCTCTACGGGCTGAGCTGGACCCTGTGCCGCGCCCGCCAGCACCTGCGGAGCCGCCGCGGCCACTGGGTCCGCGACCTCCCGGAACTGCTCGACGTCCTGTCCGGCGGGGAGCAGCCGCGCGCCGAGGTCGACGACGCCTGGGCGCGGGCCGCGACCGACTACCTGGACGGCCGCACCCCGGACTTCGCGCCGCTGTTCCCCGTCCCCATGCTCGTGGACGCGCCGCTCTACCCCTTCGCCGCGGACCGCTACGTCGTCCCGTCGCTGGACCGCCGCGCCACCCCGTCCCGTCCCGCCCGGCGCGCGCCCGACTCGCTCCCGCTCACCCCGGTGTGGCGGTCGAGCCCGGTCGAGGCCGGACGGCCGGTGCGCCGCATCCTGCTCGTGCACGACCGGGGCGGCGACGGGCCCACGCCGCCGCCCGACCTCGACGTCCTGCGCGTCGGCCCGGACGACCTGCTCGACTCCGGCGCGCTGGCCCGCCTCGCCGACCGGGCCGGATCGGAGCACCTGCACTGGGTGGACGTCCGGCGCGAGTGGACCGTCGCGGAGATGGTGGCGTTCGCCGCGTTCCTGCACGACCGGTCCACCTCGTCGACCGTGCTGAGCGTGTCGCGGGAGGACGACTCACCCGAGTCCCGCGCGATGCCGGGGTTCCTGCACGGCGTGGCCGAGGAGAACCCGCACGTCCGCTCGGTGCGGCTGCGGACGTCGGCGGCGGGGTGGGCGCCGCTGCTGGCCGAGCTGGCGGCCGACGGCGACGCCACCGAGGTCCGCGTGATCGACGGCGACCGGCGGGTCCGCGACTTGGCGGAGGTCCCGCACGAGCCTGCCGCCCGGCTGCGCGAGGGCGGTCGGTACCTGCTGACCGGCGGCTTCGGCGAGGTCGGCCGGGCCATCGCCGAGCACCTGGTGGAGCACCACCGGGCCGAGGTGGTCGTGGTCGGTCGGTCCGCGCCGGACGCCGGGCAACTGGCGTGGCTCGCCGAGCACGGCCTGCGCCACGAGCGCGCCGACGTCACCTCCGCCGAGCAGACCCACGACTTGGTCGATCGCGTCGTTGCCCGGCTCGGCGGGCTCGACGGGGTCATCCATTCCGCGGGCGTGCTCCGGGACTCCTTGGCGCACACCAAGACCGCGGCCGACGCCGAGGCGGTGCTGGCGCCGAAGGTGCTCGGGACGCGCAACCTGGACCAGGCCACCGCCCGGCTCGACCTGGACCTGTTCTGCGTGTTCGCCTCCATCTCCGGGGTGCTCGGCAACGTCGGGCAGAGCGACTACATCGCTGCCAACCGGTTCCTGGACGAGTTCGCCGCCGACCGCGCCCGGCAGGTCTCGCGCGGCGAGCGCTCCGGGTTCACCCTGTCCGTCGACTGGCCGCTGTGGCTGGCCTCCGACGGCAGCCGTGCGGAGCGGGGCGCGCTCGCAGCCTACCTGCGCGACCGGTTCGGCATGGAGCCGCTGACCGCCGACCGCGGCGCGCGGCTGTTCACCGAACTGGTCGACAGCACGCCCGAGGGCTGCCACCAGGTGCTGGCCTGCGTCGGCGACACCGCCGTCCTCCGCGCCCGCCTGCTGGACCCGCCCGCGCCGCGTCTCGAACCCGAGGACCACGCCGTCGCGACCACGTCCGTGGAGGAGATCAGTACCCGGCTGGCCGACCTGGTGCGGGAGCAGACCGGCCTGCGGCCTGCGGACGTCACCGTCGAGGCCTCCTGGGGCGACCTCGGCTACAGCTCGGTGATGCTCCAGCGGCTCTCGGCCCGCGTCGGAGCCGCGTTCGGCGTCGAGACCCCGCCGAACGCGTTGTTCCGCTACCGGGACATCAAGTCCCTGAGCCACTACCTGCGCGATCGGGGCGTGGCCGTCGACCCCGAACCGCTCCCGCCGCCCGAGGAGCCGTCCCCGGAATTGTCCCCGGAATTGTCACGGGAGCCGGCACGCGCACCCGAGCGGGACGGGATCGCCGTCATCGGCATGAGCGGCGTCCTGCCCGGCGGCGACGACCTCGACGACTTCTGGCGGCTGCTCGTGGACAACCGCAGCGCGGTGCGCCGCGTGGACCGCTGGAAGGGCCTCGACCAGGACTGCTTCGCGGGCACCATCGACGGTTACGACCGCTTCGACCACACCTTCTTCGGCGTGTCCGCCCGCGAGGCGGTGTTGATGGACCCGCAGCACCGGCTGTTCCTCCAGACCGCGTACAACGCCCTGCTCGACGCGGGCTTGGCGCCGGGCTCGGTGTGCGACGTCGGCGTGTTCGCCGGGGTGCAGTTCGCCGAGTACCAGGCGCTGCTGCGGGACAGCCCCGACCGCGCGCACGCGTACTCGGTCACCGGCAACGCGCACGCGATGCTGGCCAACCGCGTCTCGCACCTGCTCGACCTGACCGGCCCCAGCCAGACGGTCGACACCGCGTGCTCCAGCGCCCTGGTGGCGCTCAACCGCGGCGTGCTGTCGCTGGCGGCGGGGGAGTGCGAGGTCGCGCTCGTCGGCGCGGTCAGCGTGCTCGTGGACCCGGCGTCCACCGAGGCCGCCACCGGGCTCGGCGTGTTGTCCCCGGACTTCCGGTGCGCGACCTTCGACAAGGACGCCAACGGCTACGTGCGCGGCGAGGGCGTGGGCTGCGTGGTGCTCAAGCGCCTGAGCGACGCCCGCCGCGACCGCGATCCGGTGCTGGCGGTCCTCGAACGGGTCGTGGAGAACCACGACGGCCGGGCCAACTCGCTCACCGCGCCCAACCCGGAGGCCCAGGTCGCGCTGCTCACCAAGGCCTACACCCCGGAACTGGCCGAGCGGCTGTCCTACGTCGAGGCGCACGGCACCGGCACTGCGCTCGGCGACCCGATCGAGGTCGGCGCCCTGCGCACGGTGCTGGAACGGCTGGTCCCGCACCGACCGCCCGGCGCGGTCGCGCTCGGCGCGGTCAAGACCAACGTCGGCCACCTGGAACCCGCGGCGGGCATGGCCGGGCTGCTCAAGGTGCTGCTGTGCCTGCGCAACCGGGAGCTGCCCGCCAACCTGCACCTGACCGAGCAGAACCCGCTGATCGACCTGGAGGGCTCGCCGCTGCGGCTGCTGCGGCACAACGAGGAGTGGACCGCGACCGGGCCGCTGGTGGCGGGCATCAGCTCGTTCGGCTTCGGCGGGTCCAACGCGCACGCGGTGCTGTCCGAGCCACCGCCGCCCGCGCCGGTCCGCCGCCCGTCGCGCCCGCTGCGGCTGGTCGTGCTCAGCGCCCGGTCGGCGTGGTCGCTCGCCGCGATGCGCGACGCGCTGGTCCGCGGGCTGCGCGCCGCCCCCGACACCGACTTGGCCGACATCGCGCACACCCTCGCCACCGGCCGCGACCACTTCGAGCACCGGCTGGCCTGGCTCGCCGCGGACACCGCCGACCTGCTGGCCCAGGCCGAGGCCGCGCGGCCGGACGAGGTGCCGCGCCGCGAGCGCAAGCGGTTGACCACGGAACCGATCGCGGTCCCCGACGACACCGAGCACGGGTACCGGGCGACGTTGGACGCGGTGCGGGCCCGCTACCTCGACGGCGCCGAGCTGGACTGGCCCGCGCTGTTCGCCGACGGCGAGTACCGCGGGCTGGCGCTGCCGGGCTACGCCTTCGAGCCGACCGGGTTCTGGTTCGAGTGACCGACCACGACGAGAGGACGAAGGTGGACGAGGACCTGATCACCGACGACACACCCGTGGTGGTGGGCATGGCCTGCCGCTTCGCGGGCGCCGACGGCCTCGACGCGTACTGGCGGCGGCTGCTGTCCGGGCGCGGCGCGCTCGGCCCGACCGACCGCAGGCCGGGCGTCGAGGGGATGGCGGGCGGCTTCCTGGACGGGCACGACGAGTTCGACGCACGGTTCTTCCGCATCTCGCCGAACGAGGCCAAGTGCATGGACCCGCAGCAGCGCCTGCTGTTGCAGTCCGTGCAGCACGCGGTGGACGACGCCCACCTGTCCGAGGACGACCTGCGCGAGTTGCAGTGCGGCGTGTTCGCCACCGGACTGCCCGGCGACTACCGCACCCTCGTCGCCCAGCGCCCCGACGTCGCGTCGGGCGCGCACAGCTTCCTGGGCAACGCGCCGTCCACGCTCTCCGGGCGGATCTCCTACTACTACGACATCGGCGGCCCCTCGATCACGCTGGACAGCGCGTGCTCGTCCTCGTTGTCCGCGTTGCACGTGGCGCTGCTCAACGTGCGCGCGGGCCACTGCGGCGCGGCGATCGTCGGCGCGGTGTCGGTGTTCAGCACGTCCGAGGTGCTCGACTTCGCCCGGAACTCGCGCATGAGTTCCCCGACCGGCGTCAGCGCCCCGTTCACCGACGCGGCGGACGGGTTCGTCCCCGCCGAGGGCGTGGCCGCCGTCGTGGTCATGCGCCACGCCGAGGCCCGCGCCCGAGGGCTCCGCGTGCACGGCGCGGTGGTCGCCACCGGCCTCAACCACAACGGCACCACCAACGGCCTTGCCGCGCCGAGCGGTCGCGCGCAGGCCCGCCTGATGACCGGGGTCCACGGCCGCGACGGCGTGGACGTCACGCGGATCGCCTACGTGGAGACCCACGGCACCGGGACCGAGCTGGGCGACCCGCTGGAGCTGGAAGGCCTCAAGTCCGCCTTCGACGGCGTCGGGGACTGCCTGCTCGGGGCGGTGAAGCCCGTCATCGGCCACACGCTGGTGTGCTCGGGCCTAGCGGGCGTGATCAAGGTGCTGCTCGGCTTCCAGCACGGGACCATCCCGCCCGCCGCGCCCCCGGAGTGCCCGGTCTCCTACCTCGACCTCGCGCCGTTCACCGTCAACCACACCCCGCTGCCGTGGCCGTCCGACCAGCCGCTCGCGGCCGTGAGCGCGTTCGGCTTCACCGGGTCCAACGGGCACGTCGTGCTCCGCAGGCCGTCGCGGTCGACCCCGCCGCCGCACACCGGTCACGGGCTGCCGTTCTGCCTGTCCGCCGAGTCCGAGGAGAGCCTGGACGTGCTCGAGCGCCGCGTCCGGGACCTGGCCGAGAACCTCCCCGAGGAACGCTGGTGGGACCTCGCGCACCTGCTGCTGCGCCGCCCGCGCCGGGAGCACTGGCGGGTCGTCGGGGACGAGGCGCGGCTCGACCCGGAGGCGCGCGCACTGGTCGACCTCTGGCGGGAGCGCGACACCGACGCCCTCCGTCGGCGGCTCACCACGCCCGCCGAACTGGCCGACATCACCCTGCCGGACTACCCGTTCCGCGCCCGGCGCCACTGGGTGCTCGACGACGCCCCGCCCGTGCGGGAGGAACCCGCGCCCGTCGCCGAGCGGCTGTGCGTCGAGCTGTCGGCCCTGCTCGGTTTCGGTGACGGCGAGGACCGCGTCCGCCCCGCGACGCCGATCGCGTCACTCGGACTCGACTCGCTGTCGGCGGTCCAGCTCCTCGCGCCGTACCAGCAAGTCGAGAACCCGGTCCGGGCCCGCGACCTGTTCGGCTTCGCCACGGTCGCCGATCTCGCCGCCGCCGTCGCCGCGACCGGCGCCGCGCCAATGACGACGGCCGCAGTGACGGCCCCGGCGAAGACGGCCGAGGTGACCACGGCCGAGCCCGGCCCGCAGCTCCGGTGGCACGAGCGGGGCGCGGGGCCGACCACCGTGCTGTTGCCGCCGATGAACGCCGACCACCGCGCGTGGACCCAGCAGATCCCGGCCCTCCTGGCCGCCGGCCGTCGGGTGCTCGTCCCCGAGTACCCCGGCCACGGCTCGACGCCGTTCGACGGCGACCGCTTCTCGCTGGAGCGGCTGGCGGACGAGGTCGCCGAGACCGTCGGCGACGCGGGCGCCGACCTGGTCGGCTGGTCGCTGGGCGGGTGCGTCGCGGCGCTGGTCGCACTGCGCCACCCCGGCCGCGTCCGGTCGCTGGCGCTGGTCAACTGCGCGCCCCGCCACGACGACGACGTCTTCGAGCGCACCCTGGACCTGCGCCACGAGCTGCGCGTGCACGGCGGCCTGCTGCAAGCCGTCTTCGACCGGGGCGGCGACCTGTCCGCCGCGTTCACCGCCGGGGCGTCGATGGACGTCCTGGGGGCGTACTTCGCCGCGCTGTCGGCGTTCGACGTCGTGGACCACCTCCCCGCCATCACCGCGCCCTGTCTGCTGCTGCGCGGCGGCGGCGACTGCGTCGTGGACACCGCGACCGCCGCTCTGCTCACCGCCGTGCCGGGCGCGAGCGTGCGGGAACTCCCCGGTCACGGCCACTACGCGCCGCTGACCGCCGGTCGGGCCGTCAACGAGGCGCTGACCGGGTTCTGGGCGCTCTCGGCGTGACCGGGACCGCCCACCGACAGGATCGATCACCCCGAGACGACGAGGAGCCGACCGTGCTGGTGGACAAGGACAAGGCGGCCGTGGTCGTGTTCGACATGCAGTTGGACCTGATCCCGTTGCTGGTCAACGGATCGCAACTGCTGCACGACTGCTGCTGGGTGGCCGACGTGGCCCGTGAGTTCGACCTCCCGCTCGCGCTGACCGAGCACCGGAAGCTGGGCGGCCTGTCGCTGTCCCTGCACGACCTCACCCATGACGCGCCCCGCTGGGAGAAGGAGCACTTCGACTTCCTGCGCGAGCCGCACATCGCCGCCGAGGTCGCCGCGAGCGACCGCGAGCAGTACGTGCTGGCGGGCGCGGAGACGCACATCGTGCTGTTCCAGTCCGCGCTGAGCCTGCTCGACCTCGGCAAGACCGTGTTCCTGCTGGCCGACACCTGCTCGGCGCGCAACCGGTCGGACCACGACGCGGGGCTCGACCGGCTGCGCGCCGCGGGCGTGCACCTGCTGACCAGGGAGATGTTCTTCTTCGAGCTGATCCGCAACTCCGAGGACCCGCGCTACCTCGAACTGGCCAAGAAGTACCTGGACGGCCGGTACATCCGCTAGCGGACTCCCGCGCTCACGAGCGGTCCTCCGGGGCCGACAGCCCGCCGTCGACAAGGTGGTGGACGCGGCCGGGGTGCCGGTCGCGGAGGGTCCGGTCGTGGGTGACAGTGACGACCGGGCCGGGGAACTCCTCGACGGCGCGTTCGAGCTGCTCGACCAGCAGCAGGCTCAGGTGGTTCGTCGGCTCGTCCAGCAGCAACACGTGCGGCTTCGCGGCGAACACCAGCGCCAGCGCGAAGCGGCGCTGCTGGCCGACGGACAGGCGGTTCACCGGGACGGCGAAGTCGCGGCGGTGGAACAGACCGAAGCGGGTCAACTCCCGCGCCGCGTCCTCCCGGTAGGTCGCGCGCCGGGCGGTGAAGGCGGTGAGCAGGTCCCGGTCCTCGGCGGCGAAGTCGACCTCCTGGGGCAGGTGGCCGACCCGGACGCCGGGGGCGCGGGTGACCACGCCCCGGTCCGGGACCAGGTCACCCGCCAGCACGGCCAGCAGCGTGGACTTGCCTGCGCCGTTCGGGCCGACGACCACGACCTTGGACCCGTGGGACAGATCGAGGTCCACGCCGCGCAGCACGTCGCCGACGGCCACGTCCGCGACGGCGAGCAGCGTGCCCTCGGGAGCGTCGTCGAGGTCCACCGCGAAGCGCAGCGGTTCGGGCGGCCGGGGGACCCGCTCCTCCAGCAGCGTGGCGAGCCTGCGCTGCGCGGCCTTGGCCGCGCGGGCGACGGCGGCCTCGGCCGCGCTGCCCGCCGCGTTGTAGGCCAGCTTGTTGTTGTCGCGCGGGCCCCGACCGCCGCCCCCGGCCGTCCCGGCCTTGGCCAGGCGGTCGCGGGTCTGGCCCACCTCGGCGAGCCAGTCGCGGTAGCGCTGGGTCCAGCGCTCGCGGGCGGCGGTCTGCTCGCCCAGGTAGTCGCGGTAGTTGCCGCCGTGGCGCACGGCCTCGCCGCGCGGGCCGTCCAGGTCCACGATGGCGGTGACGGCCGTGTCGAGCAGCACCCGGTCGTGCGAGGCGATCAGGCACGGGCCGCCGTAGTCCGACAGCCAGCGCACCAGCCACTCCAGCGCGCGGTCGTCCAAGTGGTTGGTCGGCTCGTCCAGCAGCAGCCCCGCCGGTTCGGTCAGCACCAGCGCGGCCAGCGCCAGCCGCGCGCGCTCGCCACCGGACAACGTCGACGTGGGCCGCGACTGGTCCACCCCGCCCAGCCCGAAGACGTCGAGCGTCTCACCGGTCCTGGCCTCGACCTCGTAGCCGCCGCGCCTGCCGAACTCCTCCTGCACGTCGCCGTACTCGGCCAACAGCCCGGCCATGTCGTCGTGGTCCGAGGCCATCGCCTCCTCGGCGGCGTGCAGCCGCGCGGCCAGCGCGGCGGTCGCCGAGTTCGCCTCGGCCACCACGTCGGCGACCGTCGCCCCCAGCGGGAAGTCGGGTCGCTGCGGCAGGAACCCGACCCGGCCCGACACCGCGCGCACCACCTCGCCGCGCTGCGCGGGCAGATCGCCCGCCAGCACGCGCAGCAGCGTCGACTTGCCGCGGCCGTTCTCGCCGATCAGCCCGATCCGCTCACCGCGAGCCACGGTCAACGAGATGTCGCGCAGCACCTCCCGGTCGCCCAGTGTGCAGTGCACGGACTCCACGAGCAGGTGCGCCGAGCGCAGGTCGCGCGCGAACACCTCCTTCGCGCCGGTGTCGGGATCAGACCTCATCCAGAGCCCCGATCTCGGTGAGGACGCCGCCGTCCAGGCGCAGCCAGCGCTCGACACCGATGTCCCTGAGGAACCGCTCGTCGTGGCTGACCACCAGGAACGCGCCCTCGTACGACTCGAGCGCCCCGGTGAGCTGCTCGACGCTGTCCAGGTCCAGGTTGTTCGTCGGCTCGTCGAGCAGCAGCAGTTGCGGCGCGGGCTCGGCGCCCAGCACGCACACCAGCGTGGCGCGCAGCCGCTCGCCGCCCGACAGCAGGCCGACGGGCAGGTGGGCGAGGTCGCCGCGGAACAGGAACCGGGCCAGCAGGTTCATCCGGTCGGCCTGCGGCCTGTCGGGAGCCGCAGCGGCCAGGTTCTCGGCCACGGAGCGGTCGAGGTCGAGCAGGTCGAGCCGCTGCGACAGGTGCGCGATCCGCCCATCGGCCCGCCTGACCTCGCCCGCGTCCGGGGTCAGGTCCCCGCTGATCACCCGGATCAGCGTCGACTTGCCCGCCCCGTTCGGACCGATCAGCGCGACCCGCTCCGGACCGCGGATGGCGAGGTCGACCCCGGTGCCCGCGAACAGCTCCCGGCCGCCTAGCGCGACCTTCAGGCCCTCGCCGAGGAACACCGTGCGCCCGGCCGGCATGCGGGTGTCGGGGAGCTGCAAGGAGATGCGCTTGTCGTCGCGCAGCGACCGCTCGGCCTCATTCAGCCGGGACTTCGCGTCGGCGAGCCGTTGCCCGTGCGTGTCGTTGGCCTTGCCCGCGGACTCCTGCGCCCGCCGCTTCAACGTGCCCGCGGCCACCTTGGGGATGCTGCCGCTGCGCGCGAAGCGGGCTCCCGCGGAGGCCCGCTTCGCGGCCCGTTCCCTGGCCTGCTGCATCTCCCGCTTCTCGCGTTTGACCTGCTGCTCGGCGGTGCGGACGTTCTTCTCCGCGACCTCGCGCTCGGCCTGCACCTCGGCCTCGTAGTCGGCGTAGTTGCCGCCGTACATCCGCACGGTGCTGCCGTCCAGCTCGGCGACACGGTCCACCCGGTCGAGCAGGGCACGGTCGTGGCTGATGACGAGCAGCGCGCCCTTCCAGTCGTCCAGGACGGTGTAGAGCTTCCGCCGGGAGTCGGCGTCGAGGTTGTTGGACGGCTCGTCCAGCAGCAGCACGTCAGGGTTGCGGATGAGCTGCGCGCTGATGCCGAGGAAGATCACCTGCCCGCCGCTGAGCGTGTGCAGCCGCCGGTCGAGCGCGATGTCGCCCAGCCCGAGCCGGTCGAGCTGCGCCCGCGTGCGCTCCTCGATATCCCAGTCGTTGCCGATCGTGGTGAAGTGCGCCTCGTCGGTGTCGCCGTTGGCGATGGCGTCCAGCGCAGCCACGACCGGCGCGATGCCGAGCACGTCGACGACGCTCATGTCCGCGGAGAACGGCAGGCTCTGCGGCAGGTACGCCAGCGAGCCTTGCACAACCACTGACCCGGAAGAAGGTGTTAACTCCCCGGCGATCAACTTGAAGAGGGTGGACTTCCCCGCACCGTTGGGCCCCACGAGGCCGGTGCGTCCGTCACCTGTGCTGAAGGACAGGTTCTCGAAGACGGGGACATCGTTGGGCCAGGAGAAGGACAGATCGGTACAGACGACGTACGGGTCGGACATGGTAAATAACCCCATATTCGTGATGCGGGCATGGGAGTCCCCGGAACGGGGCGAAAGGACACGACGGCACCATCGCCTCTGCGCGAGATCGCGCGAGCACTGTGATGCTACAAGAACCGGTTTCACCCGGAGATGTCGTCGTCACCCGTCACGGTCGCTTCTCCTTTGATTCACATCAACGATCAGGTTGAATTTTACCAGAGTGATCCAACTTCTGCACGAGGACACCGCTCTGTCTGAAAAGGACGGTGGTATCGGGAAGGATCGGTTGAGGTTGTGTCGACATGCGGACGAGGGCGCCCAACCTCATCACCACTACTAGTATGTGGATCGTGAAGGCTTGGTCGACGAAGGCGCTCGTTGACTGTGGTAGGCCATGGTAGTCAACCGCGAGATCGTGTCCATCGGGCAAATTGATTTAGGTTCGAGTAAGGTGTCGAGGCTTTGTCATATTTAATTTAGCTTTGCGGCTGATTGACTATGCTTGCATAGTTCCTGGGCCAGATCGAGGGCCGCACCGCGCAGGACGCCGTCGCCTGGCTGGAGCAACAGCCCCAGTCCTGGTGTCAGGAGATCAGGTTCGTGGCCATCGACATGTCGGCCTGCTACCGCCGTGATCCGCCAGGTGCTGCTGGCGGCGATCGTGGTCAACCACTTCTGAGCCGCGGTCAGCGTGAACCGGCGGGCGAGCCGGGCGCCGGTTCACCCGAGTGGGAAGGGCCGCTGAACGGTGCGGTCGTCCTGGCGGTGTTCGGCATGCCACGCGTCGATCTCGTTCTGCAAGCAGTCTCCCAAGGCCGAGTCGCGGTCAGCGATCCAGCCGAGGAATGCGGTGGCTTTGTCATCCTCTCGCTAGCGACCCGGCGACTGGCCGGGGTGAGAGGCCGCTGCTCGGCGGAAGAACGAAGGACGGGCGGGATGTGCCAAGTGGCGGACCGACGAATCATCTGAGCATGGTCGGGGTCGGCGATGCTGGTCAGGTGCTGGATGAGCCACCGTTCGAAAGGGCAGATCTGCTTGACCCGAGCCGGAGGCAGTCCGCTGATGATGAGCAGTTCCCGTAGGTGGGCAGCGGCTCGCAGGGCTGGGGGTGGTGAAAATGCCTTGTGGCAAGGGGGATGCTGCCAGTGCCCAGACCGAGCAGCAGGTCCGTCGGCCCGACCTCGCAGCGGCAGCGGCTACCCGAATATACGCCTTGCTTTCCTGTCGAATAGCGTACGTTCGACAGGTGTCGGCTGGGGGGGTGAAGGGGGAAGTCGTAGCCATTGAATGTCAATGGTAGATATCAATTCTTAGCTGTACCGACTAATTCTGATGATGTCGGAGCTCAAGAGAGTCAAGTCGCGCTGGCGATTCTGATGGGCAGAAAGAGTTAGGTGCTGATGTCTTGCTCTGGCTTATCTAGTTCCGCGAGCTGATTGACTATGCCCGTCTGCCTCCTGTATTATCAATCCCATGGACACCCGCCTTATGCGGGTATGCCACGTTAGGGAAGACGAGTCCCCCCTCGGTCATGAGCATTATTCACACGGCCCACGGGTTTGATGATCACATCAGCCTCGTGGGCCGTGTGCGTATACAGAACTTGCAGGTCAACGGACTGGTAGAGCGCCGCGAGCGTCTCCAGTTTCGCTTCCTTCAGCACAGCGCCAACATCACCCAATGAGTCGATGGCCGCGTAAATCTCAGCATCGCTGACCGTGTTCGGTGCCGGAGCGCCTTCCAGTTCCGCCCGCGCAGCCGCCCGTGCCGCTTGCGCCTCGTTCATCGCCTCCACCAGCGCGGCCGGATCGATGCCCGCCTTGATGGCCTCCTGGAACCTGTTCATGTGAGCTTCCGCCGTAGCGAGCCGCTGCTTCGCCGTCTCGCGCCCGTTCTGCGCGACGGCCGCTCCTGGTTGGGAGGCAACAACTTTGGCCACAGTGCGATCCACATTGGCCGGCGCGAACACCTCGCCGAGCCAGTCGTTCACCGCGTCCTGGATCACGTCTTCGCGGAGGTAGATCGCTGGCGGGTGCGACGCCAAAGCGGGGGAGCCGGGAGCCAACGTCCGTGCCGGGCAGCGGTAGTACATGCCGTGCTTGCGCGGGCTTGCCTCCATTTTCCGGCCGCACACCGAGCACCGGATACGGCCGCGGAACAAGTAGGTCTGTTTCGTAGGCCGCTCGGCGCGCTCCGTTTTCCGCGCGGTCTTCAAACCGCCCACAGACTTCGACCTCCGCAGCAATTGAGCCTCCGTGAACACCTCGACCGACACAATCGCCGGGTGCGCGGGCTGCCGTGACCGGATGACCTTTTCCGGACTGGTCTTCCGGAACCGTGTGACATATCCGGCAGCCACGTCGTCCGGGTCGAGCAGCAACTCATGCCGGGTCCACCGCCCGAAGAACGCGTAACCGGTGTAGCGAGGGTTGTCCAGAATCGCCCGGACCGTGCTGCCCTGCCACCCGTCACCCGGCCGATGCCGGTTCTGGTCCGGACGTCGCGCGGAGGGGCAGGGAATCCCGTCACGGTTGAGCCCGGTGGCAATCGCGCGGTCACCTCGGCCGCTGATGTACTCGGCAAAGATGCGCCGGACCGCTTCGGCGCACTGCTCGTCAACTTCCAGGACGCGCAGGTGGTACCCCTCCGCCGCCTTCCGCGGGTTGGGGTGCTGCCCGCCGTCGACCACGGTGTACCCGTAGGGCGCTGTGCTAGCCGAAAATATCGTCCGCGCAGGTCAGGCGGCGTGGTGGTATTCGTTGAGGATGCCGCCCAGTCGTTGTCGTCGGCGTACGTCCAAGTTACTGATCTGGGCTCGGTCGGTGATCGGTGGTGGCAGCGGGTGTAGTGGTCGGGTGTTGGCGATGCCCTGGTGGGGTCGATGGATGTTGTAGAACTGCTCGTACTCCCGGAGCGCGTGGAGTAGATGCTGGTGGTTCCAGATGAGGGTGCGGTCGAGGAGTTCGTGGCGGCAGGTCTTGATCCACCGTTCCATGATCGCGTTCATTCGCGGGATTCGGACACCGCTGAGGACAACCCGGATGCCCGCATCGGCGAGGATGGCGTCGAATAGGGCGGGGAACTTCCCGTCCCGGTCGCGGATCAGAAACCGCGCGGAGTTGCCCGCGTCATCGAGGTCCATCACAAGGTTTTTCGCTGCTTGGGAGACCCACGCTGCGGTCGGGTGCGCGGTGGCGCCCAGGACGCGAATGCGGCGGCTGCTGTGCTCGACGACCGCGAGTACGTACAGGCGGGTGCCGCTCACGGTCGGGACTTCGAAGAAGTCGCAGGCCAGGAGAGCCTGAGCCTGTGGGCGGAGGAAGTCCGCCCAGGTGGTGGACATGCGATCGGGTGCCGGGTCGATTCCGGCGTCTTTGAGGGTCTGCCACACCGTGGACGCGGCGATCTTGATGCCGAGTACGAGCAGTTCGCCGTGGATGCGACGGTAGCCCCAGGTGGGGTTCTCCCGTGCCAGGCGCAGCACCAGGAGCCGGATTGACCGTGGTGTCTGTGGTCGTCCGGGGCGTTCGGGGCGAGACTTGGCCCCGTGGCTGCGGGCGAGCAGGTCTCGGTGCCAGCGCAGTATCGTTTCCGGGCGTACCGGCAACTGGAATTGGCGAAGCACTGTCGCCGGGACGCGGCGTAACAATGCCGCGAGGAACGCCCGATCGGCGGGGGAGAACCGCGGTCGAGTCTTGCCCAGTTGGCGTTCCAGGATGGTGATCTGGTGTCGCAGCACCAGGATCTGCACGTCCTTGCCTCGGTCGCTCGTGGGGAGCAGGCGTAGTAGGGCGAATGCGTTGGTCATGCTGAGGTAGGCCAGTCGAAGCAGCATGGCTGGTCATCATGCCGTGCTCCTCGGCAGCAGAGCGATTACGACTTCATCCGTGGATGGGCCTCGGCGGACCCTCTGTTACCTGGCGGATGAGGTTTTCGGCAGGCACAACGTCGGACAATGCGGAGCGCACGAATTCCGAGAGTTCGACCAGTGTTGAGTACATCGTGGCAGGTAGCAACGAGACGAGTTCGTCCAATGACCAGATACCAGTGCCTCGGTCGACAGTGGTACGCACCAGGTGCCGCAGTGCTTCGGCAAGCTCGTCTGGTGCGTGAGTGACGATCTCGGTCATCAGTGTGCGCACAGTCGAGTGCTCGGCATCTGGCCGATCGCGGTGTGCCTTATTCAGAACGGCCCCCACCCAGTGCGCCCATCGATCGGCCAGTTGGCTCGGGTCGACACGGTCGTGCAGGAAGCCGAACAGGCGACGGTCGTGGCGGTGCAGAGCGTGGCAGGCGAGAAGGCATGGCGGCTCGCCTGGGCGTTCACGACCTACCAGGTGCGGCAGAACAAATACGCGGACCGGTTGGCGCTGTGGCTCGGAGGCCTCTCGTCCGTCGAGCGCGTCGACGACGCGTGGGCGCTGACGGCGGCGCACCGGTCGATCGCGGACTCCTATGCCCACCTCGGCCGACACGGCGAAGCCATGCACCACCTCGAGGAAGCGCTCGTGGTGGCCGAGGCGTTGGGTGACCCGGTCACGCAACGGCAACGTCCACTACGGCCTCGCCGCCGCGCTGGAGGAGCGGGGCGACGACGAGGGGGCACTGGAGCACGCGCTGGACGCGTTGCGGCTCTACCGGACCGGGACCAGCAAGATGCAACTCGCGCAGGGACATGCCGCGGTCGGCTGGTGCAGCGCCAAGATCGGACTGCACGAGCAGGCCCGCGAGTACGGCGAGAAGGCACTCGAGCTGTTCCACGGGCTGGGCAGCGTGGAGAGCGAGGCCAGCGTGCTCGACACGCTGGGCCTGGCTGCCCACGGCACTGGTGACCACGCGCTCGCGATCCAGCGGTACCAGCAGGCGCTGGCGCAGTTCCGCGAGGTCGGTGCCAGCACCCACGAGGCCGACGTCCTGCTCCGACTCAGTGAGGTGCTGCTCGCTTCGGGCGACCGCGTGGAAGCCCGCGCGACGTTCACCCAGGCTCGTGGTCTCTTCCTGAAACAAGGCCGCACCACCGAGGCCCATCGGGTCGCAAAGCTGCTCTGACCTGCGGCTCAACGTTTAGTCAACTTTCCGTCTCCAGGATCACCCCCGACCGACCGCGTCTGCGGACGGCCACGGGGAACGTGTTCGTGCCTGGGGGGCAACGGGATGACCAAGCGCGGGTTCGGCGCCGCCTGCCTGGCGGTGCTCATGGTGGCTGGACTGGCCGCGTCGACGCCGCAGGTCGTGGCGCCGACGCCGTTGGGTGCGGCGACGTCGGCACCCGAGCAGCGCAGCGGGTCCGCCGACGGCGTCAGCGGGGACAGCGCGGGCGGTGACACCGCCACGGCGCTGGGATTGCCGCCGCGGGACCAGCCGCGGCCCGCGGACGCGGTGCCCGACGCGGTGGACAAGCCCGCCGCGGGCGCGCAGCCGGACGTCGCCACGCAGGCGCACGAGAAGCCCGAGGTGGTCGGGAAGTCCGACCTGCCGCCCATCGACGAGAAGGCGAAGGAGCGTGCGCAGGACCGCACCGCCACCACCGAGACGTTCGACAACCCCGACGGCAGCCGCACCCTGCGGATGCACTCCGGGCAGTCCAACGTCCGCCAGTCCAACGGCGAGTGGACGCCGATCGACCTCGCACTGGTCGACCGCGACGGCCGCTGGAAGCCGAAGAACACGCCGAACGACACCAGCTTCGCGCACACCTCCCGCGACCCCGACCTGGTGCGCCTCGCCTTCGACGACCGGCACGGCCTCTCGTACCGGCTCGACGGCGCCGCCGACAGCCGAGGTGCGGCCGACCAGGCGACGGTCACCTACCCCGGCGCGCTGCCTCAGGTCGACCTCAAGCTCACCGCCACGTCCTCCGGCGTCAAGGAGGACCTCGTCCTCGCCTCGGCGCAGGCGCCCACGGTGTTCACCTTCACCCTCGCGCCCCGCGGCTCCACCCCGCGCCTGGCGAACGGCGCGGTCGAACTGGTCGACGGCGACGAGGTCGTCGCGGTCATGCCGCGCGGCTTCGCGCTGGACGCGAAGCAGGAGCGCGTCGACACGACCTACGAACTGGCCAAGGCGGGCGAGAACACCTGGACGCTGAAGGTCGTGCTCGACGCGGCGTGGCTGCGCGACCCGGCCCGGTCGTTCCCGATCGTCGTGGACCCCACCACCGGCAACGCCTACGCGAACGACAGCACGTACGTCACACCGGGCGCGGCGGGCCAGCCCTCCACGATCGACCTGCGCACGGGTTACGTCGACGGCAAGCTCTCGCGTTCCTACCTGCACTTCGGCACGCCGTCGGGCATGGGCAACCAGTACGTGCTGAGCGGCGCGCTCGTCGTCGAGGCCGGTTACAGCACGACCTGCGCGGCGCGGTCGGTGTCGGTCTACGAGGTGACCGAGCCGTGGAACTCGTCGCTGAGCTGGCCGGGCGCCGCGGTCGGCAGGTCGTTGTCCACCAATGCCTTCGCGCACGGCAGCCCCTCCTGCCCGGCCGCCGCCTGGGAGAAGCTGAACATCGACCACGAGGTGCTCACCCGGTGGACGCACGGCCAGGCGCTGCAGAACGGCCTGTCGCTGCGCGCGTCCGACGAGACCGACCGCAACGGCATGCGGTTCGGGTCGGTCAACTCGCCGAACAAGCCGTACCTGGAGGTCCGGTACGTCCCCGAGGGCGTCGTCTTCCAGGTCACCGACGTGACGCTGCCCAGCGCGAGCCGGGCGGGCAACCTCAAGGTCACCGCCACGAACCTCGGCTCGACCGCGTGGACCAGCGGCGGCGGCTTCAAGTTCGGGTACATCATCAACCAGGGGTCGACGAAGGTCCGCACGGCCAGCGGCTGGACCGCGAACGTCGCCCCCGGCGCGACGACGACGTTCGACGTGCCGATCGACCCGCTCGCGCCGGGGGACTACCAGGTCTTCCTGACGATGTTCAACCCCCAGAACACCGACTTCTTCGTCGCGTACGGGGTGCCGTACGGCAGGTTCGACATCACCGTCCGCAACACGCCGCCGACGTCGAACCTGCAGCAGCCGGGCGGTGGTGCGGTCGTGCCGACGGTCACGCCGACCCTGTACGCGGAGGGGGTCGACGACGACCACTGGCCCGGCAAGGGCCTGACGTACAAGTTCCTGGTCTGCACGGACGCGAACCTGACCGCGGAGTGCCAGGAGTCGCCGTGGACCGGCCAGTCGTGGGCGCCGTCGGGCCTGTTCTGGAACCGGACCTACTTCTGGGGCGTGAAGGTCTACGACACGGTGGACGCCACGCCGTTCTGGGTGTCGGCCAAGGACGGCGCGCGGCTGCAGTTCACGCCGCGCGTGCACCAGCCGGAGATCACCTCGCACCTCGCGGGCAGTCCCAGCACGACGCTCGGACCCGGTCTGGACCCGCAGATCGGCAACTACTCCACCGTCGTCACGGACGCGTCGGTCGACACGGTCGGCCCCGACCTGACGATCGGCCGCACGTACAACAGCCTGGACCCCCGGCGCGACACCGCATTCGGCATCGGCTGGTCGTCCAGGGTGGACATGGAACTGGCCAAGGACCAGGACGGCACGGACAACGTCGTGGTCACCTTCCCGACGGGGCGGCAGTCGCGGTTCGGCCGCAACCCCGACGGCAGCTTCGCCCCGCCGTTCGGGCAGAACGCGACCCTCGTCTACCAGGCCAACGGCACGTACGTCCTGCGCGACTCGACGGGGAGCCAGTGGACGTTCGACGTCCTGGGCAGGCTGATCACGATCACCGACCCGGCCGGGCTGGTCGAGTCACTGGACCACGACACGAACGACCACGTCACGACGATCACCAACGGCACGAGCGGCCGCGCGCTCCGCCTGACCTGGCAGGGAAACCACGTCGCCTCGGTGTCCACGACCGCGCCGGCGACCGGTGGCGCGCCGCTCACCTGGACCTACACCTACGACGGCGACAAGCTGCTCAAGGCGTGCGCGCCGGGCGACGAGTGCGCGCAGCTCACCTACCGCTCCGGGTCGCACTACCGCAGCTCGGTCGTCGACGACGACCCGTACGGCTACTGGCGGCTCGGCGAGACCAGCGGCGACAACGCGGCCAACGCCGTGGCGCGCAAGCCCGGCGCGGACGCCGGCACGCAGCACGGCGTCGTGCTCGGCGGAGACGGCGCGCTCGCCGGAACGTCCGACAAAGCCGGGACGTTCGACGGTGCCAGCAGTTATGTGACGCTGCCCGACAACCTGACCACCTCGACCATGTCGCTGTCGGCGGAGCTGTGGTTCAAGACCACCGCGCAGGGCACGCTGCTCAGCTACGCCGACCAGGGCTTCCCCGCGGCGGCCGGGAGGTCGACGCCGATCCTGTACGTCGGCACGGACGGCCTGCTCTACGGCGGGTTCGCCCGCAAGGACCCCGTCGGGAAACGGCAGATCGTCACGACGCGGCAGGTCGACGACGGCCAGTGGCACCACGCGGTGCTCAGCGCCGCGATCAACACCCAGACCCTCTACCTCGACGGCGCGGAGGCGGGCACGCTCAGCGGGTTCGTCGACCACGCGCAGCAGGGCAGGCTCACGCTGGGCGCGGGCAGCGGGAAGGACTGGCCCGCGGGGAACAACGGCGACTTCTACTTCGAGGGCTCCATCGACGAGGCCGCGCTGTACCTGCACACGCTCGGCGCGCTCGCCGTCCGGCAGCACTACGCGGCGGCCAGGGCGACCGAGGAGCTGGCGAGCTTCGCGCTGCCGCAGGACGGGCGCAAGTTCGCCACGCTCACCTACGACGACGTCAACGACCGCGTCCGCACGCTGACCGACCACGACGGCAGGCAGTGGTCGCTCGACCCGCCGTCGGTGCGGGACTCGGTGCGCACGGCGACGCTGCGCGGACCGGCCGGGTACGGCGACTGGACCTACACGTTCGACGTCGACAACGGCGGCAGGCTCGTCAGCCGCACCCACGACGGCAACACCGCCAGGGTCGAGTACAACGCCGCGGGGTTCCCCGCCGCGACGGTCGACGAGAACGGCCACCGCACCGAGCGCACGACCGACGAGCGCGGCAACGTGCTGAGCACCAAGACGTGCCGGGCCGCCGGCTCGTGCAACACGACCTACGCCACCTACGTCAAGCCCGCGACCGCGCTCGACCCGCGCGGCGACCGCGTCGAGTCCAGTTCGGACGGTCGTTCGTCCGGCCCGGACGACACCCGTTACCGCACGTCCTACACCTACGACGCGCTCGGCAGGCCGACCGGTGTCCGCTACCCGGCACCGGAGGGCGCGACCGAGGCCCCGACCGAGACCACCGCGTACTCGACCGGCGCGGAGGACGCCGTCGGCGGCGGCAAGGTCCCCGCAGGCCTGCTGGTCCGCGGCACCGGCAGGCGCGGCCAGGTCACGACCCGGCGCTACTCGGCCAACGGCGACCTCGTGGAAGTGGCCACACCCACCGGGTTGACCCTGCGCTACGGCTACGACCTGCTGGGCAGGCAGAAGACCGCCACCGAGGTCAACTCCGGCGGCACGGCCCTGTCCACCACGGCCTACGAGTACACCCAGCGCGGTCTCGTCGCCAAGATCACCTCGCCGTCGGTCGTCAACGCGGTCACCGGCGTCGCGCACGCCCTGGTCACCACCTACCGCTACGACGCGAACGGCAACACCACCGAGACGACCACCGCCGACGCCACCCCCGGTGAAACCGCCCGCACCACGAAGTTCGGCTACGACGCCAACGACCGGCTGGTGCGCACCGAACTCGCGGACAGCGGCGCGGAGACGCGGTCCTACGCCGACAACGGGCTCACCGAGTCGGTGACCGACGTCAACGGCACGACGTGGACCACGCGGTTCGACGAGTTCGGCAAGCCGCTCAACCGCGTCGCGTCCGGCACGGGCGTCAACCCCGAGAACCCGGCGTCGACCACGATGACGCTGGAAGCCCGCTCCTACGACCCCGCGGGAAGGCTCGCGTCCGTCACCGACGCGATGGGCAGGCTGACGAAGTACGGCTACTACGACGACAACCTGCTCGCCACCACGCAGCGCGGGAACCTGTTGGTGGACCAGCGTTCCTACGACCCGGCGGGCAACCTGGTCGAGCAGGTCGCGGCCGGTGGCGCCAAGACCGCCTACGCCTACGACCCCGCGGGCAACGCGGTCACCACCACGGTCGACCCGGCCGGGCTCAAGCGGTCCACGACCATGCGCTACGACGCGGACGGCAACGCGGTGGGCGTCGAGCGCCGCGGCGCGGCCGACGTGAACCGCGTGGAGAGGTCGAGCTACACCTACGACGCCGCGGGCAACCAGACCCGCGACGACACCTACATCGACGCCACCACCGTGCTGTCGTCGACGGCGAGCTACGACGAGCGCGGACTGCTGGTCGAGAGCGTGGACCGGCGCGGGCTGCGGACGAACTACGAGTACGACGCCACGCACGCCCTCGTCCGCACGCTCGACCCGGCGACCGATGTCTGGGTGGCCGGGGTGCGCACGACCGGCTTCCGCCGCGCGGAGACCGTGGGCTACAACGCCTTCGGCGAGATCACGCACTCCCGCGATGCCGCGGGCAACGTGACCACCACCCAGCACGACGCGCTCGGCCGGGCCGTCGCGGGCGTGCTGCCCGACTACGCGCCGTCCGGCGGGACCGCGATCAAGGGCGCCACGAACCGCACCGAGTACGACCACGCGGGCAACCCGGTGAAGTCCACCGACCCGCTCAACCGCGTCACCCAGCGCACCTACGACCCCTACGGGCGCGTGCTGACCGTGACGCTGCCGCAGGTCGGCGACAGCCCGAGCGTGATCACGCTGCACTACGACAAGGCAGGCGAGGTCCTGTCGCAGGCCGCGCCGGGTGGCGCGGAGACGCGCTTCACCTACGACGACCTCGGTCGCCGGGTCACCACCACGCAGGTCGACCGTTCGTCGGGCGCGCTCGCCTTCTACACCACGACCACCGGCTACGACGACGCGGGCAACGCGGTCTCGTCCACCAGCCCGCAGAACCACGTCAGCACGGCCTCGTTCAACGCGGTGGGCGAGCCGCTGTCCACAGTGGACGCGACCAACCGGCACACGACGTACGGCTACGACATCGCGGGCCGTCCGGCGAGCACCACCGACCCGGCCGGGATCACCACCACGACCGGGTACGACCTGGCCGGGCGCGCGGTGCGCACCGCGCAGGTCGTCGGCGGGCAGGAGAAGCGCGCCGGGACGGCGGTCTACGACGGCTCGGGCAACGTGCTCGCCAAGACCAGCGCGCAGGGCCGCGTCGTCACCTTCGGCTACGACGAGCTGGACCGGGTCGTGGAGCAGGTCGAGCAGGTCGACGCCACGCACTCGATCACCACGGCCACCGGCTACGACAAGCTCGGCAACCGCAGCCGGTTCGTCGACGGCAACGGCCACGCCACCGCCTACACCTACACGCCGTGGGGCCAACCCGAGTCGGTGATCGACCCCGGCAACGCCGTGTTCACCGCCACCTACGACGCGGCGGGCCAGGCCGTGGCGCAGGCCAAGCCCGGTGGGGTCGCGACCAGGGGCACCTACGACGCGCAGGGGCGCCTGACCGTCCAGAGCGGGTCCGGCGTGGCGACGGCCGATCGCGCGTTCGGCTACGACGCGGCAGGCAGGCTGGCCAGGGCCGGTGGCCCGCGGGGCGACAGCACCTACCGCTACGACGACCGGGGCAACCTGGTCGAGACCCACGGCGCGGGCGGCGAGTCGACGTTCTCCTACGACGGGGACGGCGTGCTGGTCAGCCGCACGGACGCGACCGGCAACGCCACGTTCGGCTACGACGCCGCCGGTCGCCTCGCCACGGTGAAGGACCCGCTGACCGGCCGCACGGTCGACTACGCCTACGACGCGGGCGGGCGGCTGTCCTCCGTCGCCGACCGCGTGGTCGCGGCGAAGACCTCGCGGTCCATCACCTACGACGACCTGGGCCGAACGCAGTCCGACCGGCTCGTGCAGTCGATCGACGTCGGCGTGCCGCCGAGAACGCTGGTCGGCACCGACTACGGCTACGACCTCGACGACAAGGTCACCTCGAAGAACACCAGCACCACCAAGAACACCTACGGCTACGACGGCGTCGGCAGGCTCACCTCGTGGACCAGCGGCGCCACGATGACCGCCTACGGCTGGGATGGGGCGGGCAACCGCACCTCGGTGGGGGACAAGGCGTTCACCTACGACGACCGCAACCGGCTCGTCTCGGGCGACGGCGCGACCTACACCTACAGCGACCGCGGCACGCTGGCCACCACCACCCGCGGCGGCACCACGACCACGTCGGGCTTCGACGCGTTCGACCGGATGACCGCCAACGGATCGGGCGTCTACGGCTACGACAGCCTCGACCGCGTCACCGACCGCAACGGCAAGGCGTTCCAGTACGCGGGCCAGTCGAACGAGGCGGTCTCCGACGGCTCCCGGCTGATCAGCAGACTGCCGGACGGAAGCCCCTTGTCCGACAAGGGTTCCGGTGTCGCGCGGATGCTCTACGCCGACCAGCACGGCGACGTGACAGCCCGGTACCTGAGCAACACCGTCGACGGCACGCGCGAGTTCGACCCGTTCGGCGGCGTGACGGCGTCGTCCGGTGACACAGCGTCGATCGGCTACCAGGGCGACTGGACCGACGGCGAGACCGGCGCGGTGAACATGTCGGCCCGCTGGTACCAGCCGGGAACGGGCACCTTCGCCAGCCGCGACGACTGGACGCTCGACCCCTCGCCGTCGGCGGCGGCGAACCGCTACGCCTACGGCGCCAACGACCCGGTCGGCACCGCGGACCCCAGTGGCCACGACTGGATCGACACCGTCTGCGACCTGGGCGTGTCGCGCCGGGCGCCCCTGCCGGTGCGCAAGGGGCTCCGGTTCGCCGTCAAGGCGGGCACGGTCGCCGGGACTGTCTTGAGCCAGTTCTTCTGCAACGCGCCCGCGGCGGGCGGCGAGTGCCTGGACACGATCTACGACTCGAACCACCACGTCTGCCCCGGCAAGGAGTGGATGCTGCCGAAGTCCTACCACTGGGACGGCGGCAACGAGGACGCGATCCGGATCGGCGACTGCCGGTACTTCATCCACGGCTGCAACCGGGGTGGCCCCAGCGGTCCCACCGGCCGCGGTCCCACCAGCGGACCCGGCGGGCACAAGACCGTTCCGCCGCCCAGCAGGCCGAAGCCCCCGCCCCCGCCGCCCTGGGTCACCAAGATCGGCAAGCCGCTGCCCCACCCCCCGGCGGGCTCTGGCCTCGTCCCGGTCCCCACGACCTACGACCCGACCGGGCCGCTGACGACCATCCTCGACCTCACCGACAAGTTCATCGACCTGGCCACCAAGGTGTCCTCCGCCCTGGTGGAGCACGCGGGCGCGGTCGTCTCGGCGCTCCAGGACCTGGTCGACCTGCTGCCCGGCGCGTCCGACGACCGGGGTGAGGTCGACGCGCTGGACCAGGCCGCGGAGGACTGCTTCTCCTCGACCGGGAGGATCATCAAGAACGATCCGATGGAAACGATCACCGGCTACGCCGGGCCGTACGAGGGCAAGGGACAGGGCGTCGCCCCGACACGGGCGACGGGGGGCACCGCGTGCGTCGGCGACCTGAACCCGGACAAGAAGCGCCCGAAGCTGCCGGACCCGGTCGGTTACGTGTCGGGCGACCACGACCGCAGCCACCTGATCGGGCACCAGTTCTGGGGCGGTGGAGGCCTCAACAACCTCGTGCCGCTGGACAAGGACGTGAACCAGACCGACATGCGCATGGTGGAGGGCGAGATCGCGAAGTCCCTCACCGAAGGCGCCCGGCTCTACTACCGGGTCGAGGCGAAGTACTACAGCCCCGGCGACGCCATCCCGTACGAGGTCGACCTCCACGCGAGGACCAGCAACGGTTTCCAGTGCGACGTCACGATCTCCAACCCGCACGTCCCGACGAACTACCCAGGGGGGAAGAAGGATGGCAACCGGCCGACCTGCGCTGCGGGAGCTCCTTGACCTGACCGGGTGGGACGGGTCGGTCGACGTCGGCGCGGCCTGGGATCCCATCGAGGCGGCCGCGGGCGTGGCCCTGCCCGGTGACCTCAAGGAGTTGATGACGCGGTTCCCGACCGGGTACTTCGGCTACTTCTTCGCCGTGTACTCGCCGGTGCCGCGGCCGAACGGCCGGTCGCCGTTCCGGTGCGAGATGGACGAGACCCTCGAGTTGATGCGGGACCAGGACACCCTGCCGCACCCGGTCCACCCGGAACCGGGCGGACTGCTGCCGTGGGGCAGCACGACTTCGGCGCACACGCTGTGCTGGCACGTCTCGGACCCCGATCCGAGCCGCTGGCCGGTCGTGTTCTTCGACAGCGACTTCGGGCGGTCGGGGACTTATCCGGGCACGGCGACCGCGTTCCTGCGGGACGTGCTGTCCGGTCGGTTCAGCCACGAGTTCTTCGACGACCACGTGCGGGGTCGTCGACCCAGGTTCGACCCGATCTAGGAGATGGACGGCGAATGAGAACACTGCGACGTGCGGTCGTGCTGACCGTGGGGGTCGCGCTGGCGGTGTCCGGTCTCGCGGCACCGGCGAGCGCACAGGCCAGGCCGGCGCTGCCGGTGGACCACGGGGAGGCCGTCGCGAAGGACGTGCGCGGCCGGGTCCTGCTGGACGTGCAGGGCAGTCGGATCAAGGAGGCGGTGACCGCGCTCGGCGGTGAGGTCGCGGTCGCGCGCGGCGACCGCGCGCAGGTCGCCCTGCCCCAGGACAAGCTGGCGGCGCTGGCCGCTGACAAGTCCGTTGTGGACATCCGGCGGCCGGAGCGCGCGGTGCCGATGGCCGTGACGTCCGAGGGTGTCGCCGCGTCCGGCGCCGACCAGTGGATCCGCGCGGGCAAGGCGGGATCGGGCGTCAAGGTCGGCGTGATCGACATCGGGTTCGACCGGCTGGACGAGGCGCAGGGCGAGGGGGACCTGCCCGCCGACGTCAAGGTGAACAACACGGGCTGCCACGACGCCACCCGGCACGACGAGCACGGCACGGCGGTCGCCGAAGTCGTGCACGACATGGCCTCGGACGCGAAGCTGTTCCTGGCGTGCATCGACGGACCGCTCGACTTCGGGCCCGCCACGGACTGGCTGCGCGCGCAGGGCGTGCAGGTGATCACGGCCGCGATCGGCTTCCTCACCTCGGGTCGCGGTGACGGCTCGGGTGAGGCGGGCAGCCCGGCCGACGTCGTGCGGCAGGCTCGCCAGGCCGGTGTCCTGTGGTCTGTCGCGGCGGGCAACCTGGCGCTGAACCACTTCTCCGGCACCGCCGCGGACGGCAACGGCGACGGGTTCGTCGAGTTCAGCGGCACGGCCCAGAACAACGGGTTCAACCTCGGCGCGGGCAAGACCGCCACGGTCGGCCTGCGCTGGGACGCGTGGCCGAAGTCCACCGAGGACCTCGACGTCTACGTGATGAAGGCGGCCAAGGCGCCGACCGGACCGACCGACCCGCTGATCGCCGCGTCGTCGCTGAACAACCAGCGCGACGTCGTCGGCGGCGGCAGGCCGACCGAGGAGGTGACGTTCACGAACACCGCCACCAGCGCGCAGGCGTACTACGTGTTCGTCAAGAACAACACCGCGAAGTTCACCACGCGGTACGACCTGTTCGCGGCGGTCCCGGACGACAACCCGTTGCAGTTCACCACTGCCGCGGGCAGCGTCACCGAACCCGCGACCTCGCCGTACGCGATGGCGGTCGGCGCGACCCAGACCGGCAGCGGCGCGGTCGAGCGGTACAGCGGCCGAGGACCGACGATCGACGGCAGGCTCAAGCCGGACCTGACGGCGTTCGACAAGGTCAGCACGACGATGTACGGCGCGCAGGGCTTCAGCGGCACCTCCGCGTCGGCCGCGCACGTCGCGGGCGCGGCGGCGGTCTTCAAGTCCGCCAACCCGCAGCTGGACGCCTCGCAGATCCAGACGGCGCTCCAGTCGCGCACGAACCCGCGCAAGTCGGACAACGACTGGGGCAACGGCGTGCTCGCGCTCGGCACCCCCGACGCAGTGCCGACGGTCACCGGCTCCGGCTACACCGCGTTCACCAAGTCGATCCCGGTCCAAGCCAAGGGGTTCGCGCCGAACGAGGTGTTCACGCTCCCGCTCCCGAACATCCCCAACGACACCACGGCGGTGGCGGTCAACCTCGCGGTGCGCACCGACCCGTCCGCCGGACCCGACGTGGACAGCGGGCTCGACGTGTTCCCGGAGGACCCGGCCACGTCGACGACGAAGGCGGGCACCGTCCGCGTGCGGCCCGGCGGTGGCTGGGTGTCGACGCTGGTCGTGGCCGCGGTCGGCAAGGACCGCGCGATCCGGCTGCGCGCGGGCGCGGGCAACGTGTTCGACAACGTGGACCTGCTCGGCTACTTCAGCCCGTCGAGCGGCCCGACGTACTTCGCCAGCCCGAACCCGATCCGCGTGCTCGACACCCGCGGCTACGGCGGCAGCCCCCGCAAGACACCGCTCGGCTCCGGCGAGGTCTACCAGGTCAAGGCCCGCGGGGCCAACGGCATCCCGGACAACGCGTCCGCGGTCGTGGTCAACCTGACCGGGTCCGAGTCGACCACGGGCACCGGGTTCGGCCTCTACGCGCAGGACAACTCCGGCACGTCGCTCAACGTCGGCCGCAACGAGCGCCGGTCGAACCTGGCGATCGTCGCGATCGGCGAGGACGGCAACTTCCGGCTGCGCAACGGGATCGGCCAGGCGCAGGCGATGCTCGACATCGTCGGCTGGTTCGCACCGGGTGAGGGCGCGCGGTACGTGCCGCTCGCGGAGGCGACCCGGATCGCCGACACCGCAACAGGAACCGGTGGGCGCACCACCCCGCTCGGCCAGGGCGAGACCACGACGTTCCAGGTGACCGGCACGGCGGGCATCCCCTCGAACGCCACGGCCGCCGTGCTGATGCCCGCCGCGCGGGACGACCTGCTCGGCACCGAGCTGTCGGTGTCGCCCGCGGAGATCGGCACGTCTCCGGCGACGAACCTCGCCACCAAGCAGCGGGAACGCCTGTCCACCACGGCGTTCACCCCGCTGGGGGCGAGTGGCCGGGTGGCCGTGCGCAACGAGCGCGGGAGCACGAACGTCGCGCTCGACGCCGAGGGCTACTTCATCGGCGGGCAGCAGGTCGGCGCCGGCACGTGCGCGAGCCCCGTCGGCGAAGCGGGCTACACCGCGGCGTTCGACGGCCGCGCCGAGTCGAACCTGTCCGGGTGGCGGGTCGCGGGGACGACCTCGCTGCAGGCCGACGGGTGCGAGCTGACCACGACCACCGGCCGTGACGTGACGTGGTATGCCGCCCGCACCACGGGCGCCGACTACACCGTGAAGCTGGACTGGAAGGCCACAGGCCCGACGTCGGACTCCGGCGTGCACCTGATGTTCTCCGACCCCGGCTCGTCGCCGACCGCGCCCGACGCCAACGGCCTCCTGGTGCCGATCTCGCCGCAATCCACCGGCGCCGTGCTGCCGGGCAAGCAGGCGGACGTCGCGGCGGCCAAACCGGTGGGGGAGTGGAACACCTACGAGATCACCGTGGCGTGGAACACCGTCACCGTGGTGCTCAACGGCACGCAGGTCAACCGGTACCCGACCACCGATCCGAACCGCGTGCGCGACAACGGGTTCATCGGCCTGCGGAACAGCGGGACGACCGACCCGGTCAAGTTCCGCAACATCAGGGTCAAGCGCAACACCGCCGTGCGCAACGGCGAGGTCGTCGGGATCAACAACCGCTGCCTCGACGTGCCCGGCTTCGACCCGACCGTGGTCCAGCTCCAGATGTGGGACTGCAACAACTTCCCCAACCAGCGCTGGACGTTCACCGCCGACGGCCGGATCAGCAACGAGGGCAGGTGCCTCGGCGGCCTGAACGGCGGCACCGCGTCCGGGACGGCGGTGACGTTCCAAGCCTGCACCACCCAGAACCCGCAGCAGTGGGTGGTCCGCCCGGACGGTGCGATCATCAACGTCCGCTCTGGCAAGTGCCTCGCCCCGGCTTCCGCGGACCGCAGCGCCGCACTGGTCATCCAGGACTGCACCGGCGCGGCGACGCAGGTGTGGCGCATCCCCGACCAGCACGGGCAGATCGGAGCGCTGACCGCTCCAGGCAACAAGTGCGTCGACGTCTACAACAACGACCCGCGCAACAACCGGGTCGTGCTGTTCGACTGCAACGCCGCCGCCCTGAACCAGATGTGGTCGAGCGTCGGCGACGGCAGGCTCGGGTCGTCCGGCAAGTGCCTGGACGCGGCGGGCACCGCAGCGGGCAGCGCGGTGACGCTGGCCGACTGCAACGCGAACCGAAGCCAGCAGTGGGAGTTGCGGGGCGGCTCCGTTGTGAACGTGGCGTCCAGCCGGTGCGTCACGGCCGCCTCGCCGACCAACCTCGCCGCGTTCACGCTGCAGAACTGTGGCGCGGCACTGCAGTCCTGGTCGCTCAGCGCGCCCACGCTGTGGGCTGGCGCGCTGACGAGCGTCGGCGGTAAGTGCGCTGACGTGAAGGGCGAGAACCCGGCCAACGGCGACGTGTGGCTGTGGCAGTGCTTCGGCCCGCCCGGTGAGAGCTGGGAGGCCAACGGCGACGGCGCCGTCCGCTCGCTGGGCACGTGCCTGGACATCGGTGACGTGGTCAACGGCACCAAGACCGTGGTGGCGGGCTGTCACAACGGGTTGAGCCAGCAGTGGTCGGTTCGACCCGACGGCACGTTCGTCAACGTCCAGTCTGCGCGCTGCGTGGACGTCCAGTCGGCGGGCACGGCCGACGGCACGAAAATCCAGCTCTGGGACTGCGTCGGCACCGCACAGCAGCGCTGGTCGGTGCCACTGCGCGCCAGCTGACCTCGGTGGGGCATACCCAAACCCCGTTAGGGGAGGGCCCCCCGGGTTTAACAACGCCCCCGTAGGGTGACGTACGTGTTTTACACCACCCGGCATGGGGGGGTTGTTGGGGGCGCCAATTACAAGCAG
>NZ_JBHYHC010000054.1:0-9513 GCF_042738955.1 Umezawaea sp. NPDC059074 | reverse complement strand
AAAAAAACCCCTGTGGTGGGACGGGCCCCCCCCCCAACCCCCGGGCGGGGCGCCCCCCCGGCCCCCATGCGCCCCGGGGGGGCCCACCCCCACCCGGGCTTGGCCACCCCCCACCTGGGTTTACCTCGGCACAGGTCTGGTCACGTCGTTGTTGTCGACCACCGGGCTTGCGCGGTTGGTCGGGGCGCACATTTCCAGGCAGATCCGCTGCCCGCCTACGTACCGCTGGTTGCGTTTGTCTTCGACGTCGGGTGCCGGAAGTCTTACCTGGCCTCAGCTACCTGAGCCACCACCACGCGGTCATGCCGCAGAGCGGACGCTGGCGGCTCCTAGTGTCGTGCGCTGCCAGCTCGGGTTGGCTGGGTTCCCTGACGCGGGCCGGGTACGGCTGGCAGCCCTCACAGCGCCGTTCGGAGGCTTCGAGCGGCTCGGTGGCGGCCTGGCGAGTGAATCGGTCGTGCTCCAACATGCCAACAGGCAGCTCGATGTCTTCGGCCGCGGCGCTTCGAACGAGCGCTGGCACAAGTAGCTCGCGTCCAACGCCGGCTGGCAGCCCTCACCCTTCAGCGAACCAAAGCATCTCGGGACTGAAACTGGCCAGCGAGCCGGCATTGATTCAGCCGGGCGGCCGCGCTCGCTGGCTGGGGCTGGCTCTACGTGGCCGTGGCCGCTTTCTGGCGACCGCGCTCGGCTTGGACCGCACCGGACCTCTTGACCGCGACACCGGGTGGACTGTGACGTATCTGCTCCAAGGCCGACCCGACCTCATCCCGCTCATCCCGGAAGGCAGGCCTCCTTGCTCAACGGCACAGTGAAGCCGTCCTCACGCATAACAAAACAAGTTCACCCGGTCGAGAGTTCGCTTTCGGCAGTAGCGGACGTCGACGCGCATGGTTGGCAGCAGCAGTGCGCATGCGCACCTACCCGACGCCCGAACGTGTCGTGGCACGTTAGTTCCTCGAAGTGGTGTGCAGATGCCGGTGTCCGCTGTTCGGGAAAGCGGAGGTGCGGACGGAAGCAGGTTGTATAGGACATAGCCGCACTTCTCCGCCACCCGGCAGGAGGCTCGGTTGTCCTTCGCGTGCAGCAAGTCCAAGCGGGTCAGGTTCTGCGTGCCCAGTGCCCAGAACGACGCGGTATCCAGAGCACGGCTGGCGATACCGTGACTCCGGACCGTGGCCGTGGTCCAGGTGCCGACCTCTGCCACACCGGCGATCCCGACCTTCACCACCACGTGGCCGATGGGCGGGTCGTCGTCATCGGCCACCATGGCGAAACTGAACCACGTCGAGGAGGCCCAGCCGGCGGCCTGCGCGCCCAGCCACTGCATGGCATCGGCCTCGTCAGCCAGCGACGTGGTCAGCTACCGGCGCATCATAGGGTCACGATGTGCCGGTAGCAGTTGAGGTTTCCCCGATAACCCGAGGCGGTTGTTATCTGGCTGCGTTCGGTGATGCCCGGATCATAGTGGGTTCTGTCTGGGCGGCGTGCCAGGCGGCGGCTTCTTACTTGCCCGGGCTGAGCCAGCCGAGGTCCTTCTGGATGCGTTCGGTGTTGTAGAACCGTCGAGATCGGCGAACAGCGCGTTCTCGGCCTGGTCACGGGTGCGCCAGGAGTTCCGGTAGACGAGTTCGATTTTCAGCGTGGAGAAGAAGTTCTCCATCAGGGCGTTATCGTAGGAATCGTTGACCGACCCCATCGAGGGCAGGATCCGGTTGTCCGCCAACCGTTCCGAGAAGCGAATCGAGGTATAGGTCGATCCGCGATCGCTGTGGTGGATCAGCTTCCCGTCGCACACGTTTCGGGACCAGATCGCGTAGTCCAGAGCGCCCAGGACCAGATCGGTGTCGCAGCGATCGCCGCTCTTCCGGCCCACGATCCGGTTGGAGAACGCGTCACGCACGGCGGCGAGCCAGAACACGCCCTCGCCGGTGGCGATGCGGGTGGCGTCGGCGACCCACAACCGGTCCGGAGCGGGTGCGGTGAAGTCACAGTTGACCCGATCGGGCGCCGGTGCGGCCCGCGGATCCTGTCTGGTCGAGAGTGTCCGCCATTTCTTGCGCAGGAGCGCGCCCTGCAGACCGGCCTGCGTATCGGCAGTTCTCTGTCACAGTGGCCGACGCGTGGGTCCCGGACGCGCTCCGGGACCCACGCAGGTGCTCGCTGTTAAGCGCTCATCAGAAGCAGCCGACGTAGGCCCAGGTCACATGGACACCGTTGTGGTAGATGTGCGCACCACCGCAGCCGGACCGGTTGGCCATGTTGAACAGCTGGTAGGTGTAGGCCGAACCGCCGTCGGAGTAGGCGGTGTAGAGGTTGCCGCCCGCGTTCTGCAGCCACACCGACGGCGCGGCAGAGTAACCCGGCAGGAAGTACACGCTCACCCACTGGGTGCCGCAGCTACGGCTGTAGCGCAGGTGAACGGTGGCGACCCGCTGCCCACCATCGTTCACGTCGATGGAGGCTTGGCGGGACATGCTGGAAGCGCAACCGCTGGTCTGCGGGTTGGGATCGGCCGACGCGGCCGCGTTCGCCGGAACTACCGACAACAACAGGCTGAGCACGGCCAGCACGAGCACGCTGAGCGCGTGCCGTCGGCGCCGAGGTGTCTTGATCAAGGATGGCTCCTTAGTCTGGATGGTCGCGTCGCCTTGCTTCGACCGTGGTCGGACGACCGCTTTCCCAGACTCGCCACGCTGGCACCCGGTGGTCCAGGGATCGACTGTCCGCCCCGGTGTCCTGGACAGCGCGCAGTTGTCCTGGACAGCCTTGACCTGCGAGTTTCCGGTGGGCCTGTCAGCAGGGTGGAAGTGTCAGGCCACCGCGGTAAGCGGGAGCGAGGTACACCTCGGAGATGTAGCCGCGCCGGCCGTCGGGCCAGATCACCTCGTACCACAGGGCGGACGCCGCGACGTTCGGGTTCTGCTTGATGCCGGGGCTCGAGACGTCGGCGTTGGTGAGTAGATCTCCCTGTAGGTGGCAGACGGCTGTGATTGTGTCGCCCGTGCCCAGATCGGTGCCGTCGAGCTTGCAACCGGTGTTCGCGCACCGTCGTACGGGTCGCTCGGACAGGTAGGAGGGAGAGTCGTCCTCCACGAGTTCGGCCGCACCGATGGCGACCTTGTTCTGCACCACCACCGTGGCGTGCGGACGCCCCTGGAGCGCAGTAGCAGAATCCGGCGTCTGGTGGTCGGTGCCGGAATCCGCGTCGGCCAAGACCGTTGCCACCACCGTCACGGTGATGGCACCGAGCACGACCGCGCCGATGATCCACACGAGGAGGTGGCGACGCGGACGCAGTCGACGTGCTGTCGAGGTCACCGGATTCTGAAGTTCGGAGACGTCGACCCGCTCGGCGGTGTCGAAGCTCCGGAGCAGGGCCAAGGCGTCATATCGCTCCAGCCATGCCTGAACGGCTTCTGCTGGAACATCAACAGCCTTGAGCACATCCACGACCAACGCCCGATTCGGCAGCCCCGGTCCTCGTCCGGCATTGGCGATCGTGCTCTTGCCCCAGTGCGTCTTTGCTGCGGCGGTTCGCACCGATACCCCGCGCTGCCGCAGCAGTGATGCGAACTCTGCGCAAAACCGCATCTCTGAATCGGAGTCATTCGCCTCGACCACTGCTTCTGCCCCTCACCCCGGCTGACCGCACCGTAGGTGTGGGAGATGAGCGGTGTCACTCCGCCAATGGTGGTAGCTACCACTGCTGGCGGCGACGCCCCATGGGGTATCGGTATCCATCGTCCCCATGAGGAGATCTCGAAACCGCAGAAATGCGCCAATTTCGATCGAAAGCCAAAGATCGTTCGTCTGTCGAGTTGGGTGAATCCTCATCCACTGAAGAGTCTCGGCGAACCCATAACCAGGTCGCCGCCAATGCGAGCCGGGAAGCGACTGAGCGGAACAGCAGTTGGCCGTGGACATCCCGTTAGACAGTCAGCGTCGAGTTCGTCCAAAAGATGGGGTTGGAGCGCAGAGCGGCAAGAGGCAGCTATTTCCAGCTTGTTGTCGTGGTCACTTCTGGGTAGCAGGCGCGGTAGGGCGACCGTGTTGGTCACGCTCAGGTAGGCCAGTCGAAGCAGCATGGCTGGTCATCGTGCCGTGCTCATTCGCCGCGTCATGATCGTGACTGCATTCGCGGATAGGGCTCTGTGGATTTTCTGTCACCTGCATGGATGAGGTTTTCGGCAGGCACAAGGCCGCCGCCCCCACCGCCGCGGCAGGATCGCGCGTCAGGGCTCGTTCCACCAGTCCCAGTTGCATCACCACCACAACAAGGCGGTCTGGGTGCCGTCGTGCAGGCTGCGTCCGATGCGCTGCAGCTCGATGCCGCGCGCCTCCAACGCGGCCGCTCGTGTTGCCGTGACCTCGGCGAGTCGTTCGGCGAGCGACTTCACTGGTGGAGCCAGCCGGGCGGCGCTGACCTTCGCGTACCACCGGGCCACGTGCGGAACCACAAGGACACCCATCAGCCCGTATTCGGCGGCCGTGGCCAGCGTGAGGACCGCGTCGCCCCACGACCGCACCGAACGCGAGGAAACGTCACGCGTTCAGGTTTGGCTGGTTCGTCACGGCGACTCTTTCTCGATCAACCGGGGGTCAATGGTGACACGCCAGGCACCTACGTCGACGGCATCGGCATCGGCATCGGCAGGACGCTCGCGCAGGGCGACGCACTTGGCAAGCCGCATCGATGAGACCCCACCACCGCGGTGAACAGCGCGATCGCCCCGTACACCCGCTGGAACAGGTGCGGCGTCTCCTGGCCGATCCGACCTGCGCCCTGGTCAAGCACTCCGACCTCACGCCCGGCTCGCGGCATGAGCGGCGCCGACGGCCTTGCGGCGATCAGTCATCGGTTCTTACAGCCCTGATGGGTGTGCGGAAAGCCAGTCGCTGTGCCGTGAGCGCAGTTGGTCGCGTTCGCTGTTCGTAGAGAGGATGACGTCGGCGCCGCCGTCGTAGGGGTGGTAGGTCCGTTGCAGATCGGCGTCGGTGATCAGCACTCCATCGGTGACGTTGTCGGCGACAGCACGCAGCAGCGCGTTGATGCGACCACGTTCCTACGGGATCCGGCTGACGTACACGTGCGTGCAGATCGGATCGTCCGGGTCCGGATCTGTGCGGATCGAGGTCCAGTGATGTGCGTCTGGGTGCCACCGCGTCTGTTCGTGCGGGCGTTCAGGCGGCACCGGGGTGTCGGACCAGTCCGAGGTGGCGACGTAGACGTCAAGGCCTGTGAACAATTCGTCCAGCACGGTGTTGTAGCGGTCCAGCACGATCGTCCACTCGTCCTCGGTGTCCGGGTAGCGCTTGGACTCCGGCAGGCTGTGGAAACGTACCCACCGATCCCGCTCGCAGCGCAGCTCGTGGCCGATGAGCGGGCAGTCCGGCCAGCGTGCTCCCATCGACGCAGCAGTTCCTCGTCAGGCACTGAGACACGCTATCCCGCAGACTGTGGCCTGCTCATCAGCTTTGCGCATCAGGCCGGGCATCGCGTTGCGACCGCTAGCCGTGTCAGTGGTCATTTCCTTGTTGTCGGAACTGCGTCGCGCGTATGAAGCCGGGCCGGTGTGCGGGAGTGAGCGGCGCCGCACCTCATGACGCCACCGTGGCCACGATCTCGACGCCGTACTTCACCTTCCGTGGCGGGCCCGCTTCAGACCATGGCCGAACCTGGCGCGGGCGTGATGAGTGAGCGAGAATGCGCCGATGGTTTCCGAATACGCCCAGACCGACCAATTTCGCGGCGCTCGTATCCACCTCAGCAACCTCGATGGTCTCGAGATCCGCGATTGCGAGGTGAGTGGTCTGAAGATCGTCGACTGCTACGGCAGCGACGTCTACCTCGGTGGCTACTTCGAGCGCCTCGTCGTCAACGACGTCGACGTGACCGCCTACGTCGAGGCTGAGCTCGATCGCCGGCACCCCGCGCGGGTGCTGGCGCGGGAGGTGGCTTCCCCCGAGGACTACCGGTCTGCTTGGGACGCCATCGAGACCCTGTGGGACGCGACGCTCGACCGGGCGAGGCAGTTGCCTGGGGCCACACTGCACGAGCAGGTCGACGGTGAGTGGTCGTTCGTCGAGACGCAACGGCATCTGCTGTTCGCCTGCGATGCCTGGCTCGGCAACGCCGTGCTCGAGGAGGAAACGCCCTACCACCCGTTGGGCTTTCCCACCGGGGGGACGCCGCCAGAGGAGGCGGCGAAGCTCGGCCTCACTCTCGAAGCCACCCCGACGCTCGAGGAGGCGCTGGCGCCACGGCTCGCCCGCATGGCCACGATGCGGCGTGTCGTCGACGGGCTCACCGCGGACGAACTCGACCGGGTGTGCGGCCGCAAACCAGCGGACATGTATCCCGAGCAGGAGTACGTCGTGCGCCGCTGCCTCAAAGTCGTGCTGAAGGAAGAAGCCGAGCACCACCGGTACGCGGTGCGCGACCTAGCGGTACTCGAGGCAGGTGTGCCTGAACGGCAGTAGTTCCCGCGTGGACTCCGACCAAGTGGCGACGCGGTGTAGCCGCGAATGACCGCACGCTCATCGGCAGATGCGGACGCTGGCGAGCACGGATGGGCTGCATGTCAGGGCATTGCCGCCGAAACGCTGATGGTCGCGGGATCGATGTCAGTGCAGGAGGTGGTCGTGTCGTGACCGATGCCCTGCAAAAACGAGTGACCCTCGAGGATTCGCATTGGATCAGTGACACCGCTACCGAGGAGCCCGCGATACCGGACTCCGTGCTGGAGAAGTGGCACTGGTACCGAAGGACATCGAAGAGAGCTTGTGGTCTGTCGCACCGGTCGGAGGTACTCAACCTCGCGCTCGCCGCGCTGGCCCCGGCGGTTACCCTGACCGTCGATCAACCCGTCATCGGCGCACTACTAGGCACGGCGGCGGTCATCGTCGGCGGAATCCGTGCCACCTATCGGTGGCAGGAGAACTGGATCTCCCGCAGTCGCACCCGTTACGCGATCGAGCGGGAGATCACCTACTACAAGCACCGACTACCTCCCTATGATACCACCGCTGGTTCTCAGATCCTGGTCAAGAACGTCGAAGAGATCACCGAGGCCGAAGGCCGGGCCTGGGAAGCCGAACGCCGCAGCCTCACCTCCACAGCACAACCACCCACATCCAAATGATCCCTCGACCATCGGAACCATCGTTCGATGCGGGCGGAGTATCACGCCAGCGGAGACGTTGGCGAGCAATGACCATGCGACCAGCGGCATAGACAGACGTTCTGCGTATTTGTCTGGACGTGGGAACGTCCTCCTGATGCGCTGTCGGGCTTGGTGTCCCATCGCAGGAAGAGGACGTTCATGGCCAAAGGTAGCGGTATTTCCCGTGGTGATCGCAACCGCAACGCCCGGCTGACTCGCCTGCGCGCCCTGGTCTCGGTCGACAACGCGATCATCGGGATCGACCTGGCCGACACCAAACAAATGGTCGTGGTAACTGACCACGACTCAAAAGTATTGGCGCGCAAGACTTTCCGGTGCCGCGCCTGGAACCTCGGGACAGCACTGGACTGGGCCGCACGGCAAGCGTCGGCGGCCGGATTCGTCGGGGTGACGGTCGCATGCGAGCCGACCGGACACCGGTGGCGGGTCCTCGGGCGACTCGCCGCCGACCGCAGCATGCCGTTCGTGTGCGTCCAACTCATGATCAGCTCCTGGTCGCGGCGCGCGGAAGACCTGACCTTCGACAAGACCGACGAGAAGGACGCAGTACTCATTGCCAGGCTGACCGCGCAACTACGCTGCTATATCCCCGAACCCGTCGACGAGACCTGGGGACGGCTTCGGCACCTGGGCACCCGCCGGGATCAGTTGATCGTCGCGATGACCGCCCAGGTTCAGCAGATGCGATCGCTGTTGGAATGCGTGTGGCCTGCGGCGTTGGACACCGCGAAGCAGCCGTTCCGGTCCCGCACCTGGCTCGCGGCCCTGACCGTCGTCTGCCACCGCGACGGCGGCGACTTGGACCGGACCCGCCGCCTGGGGGCGGACCGGTTCGAACGGGCCGTACGACGTGAGGTCGCCCGGCGAGGCGGGCTCAAGCCCTCACTGCGGATCGCCCGCGCCCTGTTCACCGCCCTGACCGACCCCGCCAGCGTGATCGAGCACCGCCGCGGAGCGCTGGAACGAGTGCGGTTCCTGCTGGTTGACCGAGACCACGCCGGGGCGAGTCTGGCCGAGGTCGAGTCGCTGATGACCGGTGTCGTGGACGAGCTCGGTCTGACCGCGCTGGTCGACTCGATCACCGGCCTGTCGGTGCTCGGAGCCGCGGCGATCCTGGCTGAGACCGGTGACCCGACCCGCTTCGCCTCGGCGCGGGCGTTGGTCAAACACGCCGGTCTGGCACCACGGGAGAAATCCTCCGGGACGTTCACCGGCCGCACGAAACTCACCGGCCAGGGCCGTCCGCGGTTGCGTTTGGCGGCATGGCGGGCGGTCTGGGGCGCCCAACGCGCCAACCCGGTCTACGCCGCTCGTTATCAGCACCTGACCGGACGCGAGACCAACCGGCTCACCCCGACACAGGCTCAGGCGGCCATCGCCGCGACGATCCTGCGGCACCTGCACGCCGTCATCACCACCGGCCGGGGCTGGGATCCCGACATCGCCACCCACGGCGTCACACCGGCCGCCGCGGTCACCGCGGCCTGACCCGCGCGACCGCGCCACCAGCAGGGCTGGGCGAGCCTCACGCGGCATGGAGGCACCTTCGGGTGATCTCGACGCTCATCATGGGCAGCCCTGTCCGTCGTCACCAACCCGATTACGCGCTGCCGGGTCCAACCCCATGCCGCTATGCAGGGAACGATGACAATCCTTGATCACTGACTAACCCCTTGACACAAAACGACTTACGCTGATGAGCGGATGTTCGCGGTGGCGCAAACGAGGATGCTCGCGCGGTACCTGCTGGTTCGCAGGTGGTCGCGTGGTCAGGATTTGGCGGTGTCGTCGATCCATGCCTGTAGGGCATCCGCTTGGGCGTGTTGGTCGAGGTCACGCAGGACCGCGACGAGGCTGCGCGCTGTGCGCAGAGTGCGGGGGTGGTCGTCGCCGAGTATGCGGCGTCGTCGGGTCAGGGTGTCCTCGTGGAGTTCGCATGCGGCTTGGTGCTCACCCAACTCCGATAGGCGGTTGGCGAGGTTGTTGGCGGAGGCGAGGGTGTCGGGGTGGTCGTCGCCGAGTATGCGGCGTCGTCGGGTCAGGGTGTCCTCGTGGAGTTCGCGTGCGGTTTGGTGCTCACCCAACTCCGACAGGTCGATGGCGAGGTTGTTGGCGGAGGCGAGGGTGTCGGGGTGGTCGTCGCCGAGTATGCGGCGTCGTCGGGTCAGGGTGTCCTCGTCGAGTTCGCGTGCGGTTTGGTGCTCACCCAACTCCGACAGGCGGATGGCGAGGTTGTTGGCGGAGCTGAGGGTGTCGGGGTGGTCGTCACCGAGTACGCGGCGATAGCGGGTCAGGGTGTCCTCGTCGAGTTCGCGTGCCGCTCGGT
>NZ_JBHYHC010000053.1:24474-60619 GCF_042738955.1 Umezawaea sp. NPDC059074 | reverse complement strand
CACCAACTGGCTGCCAGCACCGCCGTGGTCACCAGCTGGCCCGCCGATCCCGTCGTGGCCGTCAAGCCCCGCGCCACTCTTGTCACGGTCACCAACTGGCTGCGAGCACCGCCGTGGTCACCAGCTGGCCCGCCGATCCCGTCGTGGCCGTCAAGCCCCGCGCCACTCTTGTCGCAGTCACCAACTGGCCGCCGGTCCCGTCGTCGGTCCAGTTCAAAGCCGAGCTCAGTGCTGCTAGACCTCTGCTTCGAGCATGTCGGCTGTTACCGCTGACTCCGTGTCGTCCATGCCGAGGTCCTTCGCGCGCTTGTCGGCCATGGCCAGTAGGCGCCTTATGCGTCCGGCAACAGCGTCCTTCGTCATCTGGGGTTCGGACAGTTGGCCGAGTTCTTCCAGTGAGGCTTGGCGGTGTGCCAACCTCAGTGCTCCGGCAGCTGCCAGGTGGTCCGGGGCTTCGGTGCCCAGGATTTCCAGAGCCCGCTGTACCCGTGCTGCTGCGGCTACTGCTGCCCTTGCCGAGCGGCGGAGGTTGGCGTCGTCGAAGTTCGCCAGGCGGTTTGCCGTTGCTCGGACTTCGCGGCGCATGCGGCGTTCTTCCCAGGCCAGCACGCTGTCGTGTGCGCCCAGGCGGGTCAGCATCGCGCCGATGGCGTCGCCGTCGCGGATGACCACCCGTTCCGCGCCCCGCACCTCGCGGGACTTGGAGGCGATTCCCATGCGCCTTGCCGCGCCCACCAAGGCCAAGGCCGCTTCCGGGCCGGGGCAGGTGATCTCCAGGGATGACGACCTACCTGGCTCCGTCAGGGAACCGTGGGCCAGGAAGGCTCCTCGCCAGGCTGCTTCGGCGTCGCAGACGCCTCCGGAGACGACTGGCGCGGGCAAGCCTCGTACTGGGCGGCCTCGTGGGTCGAGCAGGCCGGTTTGCCTGGCCAGGCCCTCTCCGTCCTTCACGACCCTGACCACGTACCTGGTGCCCTTGCGGAGGCCGCTGGAGGTGATCGTGAAGACCTCCGACTGGTGGCCGTAGAGCTCGTGGATCTCCCGTCGCAACCTGCGGGCCGTGGAGCCCAGGTCGACCTCCGCCTCCACCACCACCCGGCCCGCCACGATGTGCAAGCCTCCGGCGAACCGCAGCAGCGAGGACACCTCGGCACGGCGGCAGCAGGTCTTCGAGACGGCGAGCCTGCTCAGCTCGTCCTTGACCGCCGAGGTCATCGCCATGATTCCTCGCCTCCCCTGTGCTGACTACTGGTGGTGAGCGTTGTACTGGACGACCGCTGCGGGCTGTCACGTGGGCTACCCAACGCGTGGCGCAGGCTGACGGCCAGAGCAGCCGGGTCGTGGCGTTCCGGTTCGCCGTCCGCCGCGATGGGTTCCAGCAGGGCCGCAGCGCCCAGAGCAGCGGCGGCGCGGCGCAAGCGGTCCGGAACGGGCACCGAGTCGACGTCCGCGATGACCGCGTCGATCCTCAGATCCGGGGCGTGCTGCCAGAGGACGTCCAGGTGCAGCTCCGGCGAGAAGCCTTCGGTTTCGCCCGGTTGGGGGACCAAGTTCAGCACCACGACCCGGCGGGCGGACGTCGCCTCGAGCGCTTCGCGGAGCTCCGGGACGAGCAGGTGCGGCAGCACGCTGGTGAACCAGGAGCCCGGTCCGAGGAGCACCACGTCGGCTCCCAGCACCGCCTCGACGGCCTGCGGGCAGCCGCGGGCGCGTTCGCCGCCGGGGCCGCGCAGGCGGATGCGCTCGACGCGGCCGGGGGTGGTGGCGACGGCGACCTGGCCGCGGATGCGCCGCACCTGCGCCGCGTCCTCGTCCAAGCCCACCACGTCCGCCTCGATCTGCAACGGCTGCACGCTCATCGGCAGCACCCGCCCGCGAACCCCGAGCAGCTTGCACGCCTCGTCCAGCACGGCGACCGGGTCGCCCAACTGCTCCAACAGCCCGGCGAGCACCAAATTCCCGACCGCGTGGCCCGCGAGCGCGCCGGTGCCGCCGAAGCGGTGCCGGAACAGGCTCGTCCACAGCTGGCTGGACTCGTCCGTGCCCGCCAGCGCGGCCATCGCCTTGCGCAGGTCGCCGGGCGGCAGCAGACCGAGTTCGCGGCGCAGCCGACCGGACGAGCCGCCGTCGTCGGCGACCGTCACCACGGCCGTCACGTCGTCGGTGAGCTGCCGGAGCGCGGTGAGCGTCGCGTGGAGGCCGTGACCCCCGCCCAACGCCACCGCCTTCAGTGGAACCGTCACTCGCGACCCAGATCCCGGTGGACGACCTTCACGGCCATGCCGTCCTCGGTGGCCAGCCGCGAGGCCAGCTCCTCGGAGATGGCGACGCTGCGGTGCTTGCCGCCGGTGCAGCCGACCGCGAGGGTCAGGTACCGCTTGCCCTCGCGCCGGTAGCCCGCGCCGATCAGCCGCAGCAGCTCGTGGTAGCGGTCGAGGAACTCCTCGGCCCCCTCCTGGCTGAGCACGTAGTTGCGCACCTCGCCGTCCAAGCCGGTCTGCTCGCGCAGCTCCGGGATCCAGAACGGGTTCGGCAGGAACCGGACGTCCATGACCAGGTCCGAGTCCATCGGCAGGCCGTACTTGTAGCCGAACGACAGCACCGTGACGCGGGTGCGGGTCGCCGACTCGCTGCCGAACGTGTCCTCGATCTTGGCGCGCAGCTGGTGCACGGACAGCGCCGAGGTGTCCAGCACCAGGTCCGCTTCCTCGCGCAACGGCGTGAGCAGCAGCCGCTCGGACTCGATGCCGTCCGAGAGCCGCCCGTCCCCCTGCATCGGGTGGCCTCGCCGGACCGCCTCGAACCGGCGGATCAGCACGTCGTCGGTCGCCTCCAGGAACAGCACCTTCGGCTTGTAGCCGCGGGCGTCCAGGTCCTTGATGATGGCGGCCAGGTCCTCGGTGAACGCGCGGCTGCGCACGTCCATCACGACCGCGACCCTGGTGATCGCGCCGCGCGCCTGCGCGCCCAGCTCGACCATCGTCGCGATCAGCTCGGGCGGCAGGTTGTCGACCACGAACCAGCCGAGGTCCTCCAAGCACTTCGCGGCCGTGCTGCGCCCTGCTCCCGACAGGCCGGTCACGACCGCGACTTCGATGCCGGACTTCTCGCCGGCCGGTGCGTTCACGATTTCTCCCCTTCGGTGCCTGCCGCGCCGCTCCCCGTCGTCAGGGACGCGTGCACGGCCTCCGCGGTGCGCCTGCCCACGCCGGGCACCCCGCTGATCTCGTCGATGCTCGCCTCACGAAGCTTCTTCAGCGAGCCGAAGTGCTTGAGCAGCGCGGCCTTGCGGGTCTGCCCGAGACCGGGCACCTCGTCCAGCTCGGACGTGGTCATCCGCTTCGACCGCTTCTGCCGGTGGTACGCGATCGCGAACCGGTGCGCCTCGTCGCGCACGCGTTGCAGCAGGTAGAGGGCCTCGCTGGCGCGGGGCAGGATCACCGGGTCGACCTCGCCCGGCACCCACACCTCCTCCAGGCGCTTGGCCAGGCCCACGACGGCGACGTCGGTGATGCCCAGCTCGGCCAGCACGTCCGAGGCGGCCTGCGCCTGCGGGCCCGCGCCGTCGACCACCAGCAGGTTCGGCGCGTAGGAGAACCGGCGCGGCTTGCCCGTCTCCGGGTCGATGCCCGGCACCTGGCCGGGCACGTCGTTCGCCGTCTCCTTCAGGTACGCCTGGAACCGGCGGCGCACGACCTCCGCGATCGAGGCCACGTCGCCCTCGTCCGCTGCCTCCCGGATCGCGAACCGGCGGTACTCGGACTTGCGCGCCAGCCCGTCCTCGAACACCACGAGCGAGGCCACGACGTCCGTGCCCTGCACGTGGCTGATGTCCGTGCACTCGATGCGCAGCGGGGCCGTGTCGAGCCCGAGCAGCTCCTGGAGCTCCTGCAACGCCGCCGACCGGGCCGTCAGGTCGCCCGCGCGCTTGAGCTTGTGCAGCTGGAACTGCTCCACGGCGTTGCGCGCGACCGTCTCCATCAGCGCCCGCTTGTCGCCGCGCTGCGGGACCCGGATCTGCACCTTGCTGCCGCGCAGGTCGGTCAGCCAGCGTTCGAGGACCTCGGCGTCGCCCGGCAGCTCCGGCACGAGCACCTCGCGCGGCACGGCCATCGCGACCACGCCGGTCGACTCCGCGCCCTCGACCTGCTCGCCGTAGAACTGGGTGACGAACTGGTCGACGAGCCCGGCGACGTCGACCTCCTCGACCTTGTCCACGACCCACCCGCGCTGGCCGCGGACCCGGCCGCCGCGCACGTGGAAGACCTGGACGGAGGCCTCCAGCTCGTCCTGCGCGAACGCCACGACGTCCGCGTCCGTGCCGTCGCCGAGCACCACGGCCTGCTTCTCCAGCGCCCGGCGCAGCGCGCCGAGGTCGTCGCGCAGGCGGGCGGCGCGCTCGAACTCCAGCTCCTCGGAGGCGGCCAGCATCTCCTTCTCGACGCGGCGGACCATCGCGTCCGTCTTGCCCGCGAGGAAGTCGCAGAAGTCGTCCACGATGTCGCGGTGCTCGTCCGCGCTGACCCGGCCGACGCACGGGGCGGAGCACTTGTCGATGTAGCCGAGCAGGCAGGGGCGGCCCATCTGGTTGTGCCGCTTGAACACGCCCGCCGAGCAGGTGCGCGCGGGGAACACCCGCAGCAGCAGGTCCAGCGTCTCGCGGATCGCCCACGCGTGCGCGTACGGGCCGAAGTAGCGGACGCCCTTGCGGCGGGGGCCGCGGTACACGTGCAGGCGGGGGTACTGCTCGTTCAGGGTGACCGCGAGGACCGGGTAGGACTTGTCGTCCCGGTACCGGACGTTGAACCTCGGGTCGAACTCCTTGATCCAGTTGTACTCCAGCTGGAGGGCCTCGACCTCGGTGCTGACGATCGTCCACTCGACACTGGCGGCGGTCGTCACCATCTGCCGGGTGCGGTCGTGCAGCCCGGCGAGGTCGGCGAAGTACGAGTTCAGCCGGGAGCGGAGGCTTTTTGCCTTGCCCACGTACACCACACGGCCGCCGGCGTCGCGGAACTTGTAGACGCCGGGAGCTTCCGGGATGGTGCCGGGCGAGGGGCGATAGGTCGACGGGTCGGCCACGGGACAAGCCTACGTGCGGCCACCGACAGTTCTGCGCGTGGCCGACCCCTGGCCACCTCTCAGGCCATGACGACCTGGCCGGCGTCGACCTTGACCGGCACCTCGGTGAGGCCCTTGGTCGCCGGGCCCTTCTTCAGGGAGCCGTCGGTGGCGCCGAACTGGCTGCCGTGGTTCGGGCAGGTGATGATCCCGCCCTTGGGCGCGCCGACCGTCGTGCCCTGGTGCGGGCAGGCCGCGCCGAACGCCTTGACGACGTCACCGGTCCGGGTGAGCACGAGCGGCTTGCCACCGGACTCGACGATCAACCCGCCGCCGTCCGGCACGTCGGCCAGCGCGGCGAGCCCGGCGGCGCCCGCGCTACCGGTGCTGCCACCGGTGGTGGCCGCGCCGGTGTTCCCGGTGTTCCCCGTGTTCCCGGTGCCCGTGCTGGGGTTGCTGGTGGTCGTGCTGCACGCGGCCAACCCGCCGGGCACGACCATCGCCACCGCCAGCCCGCACAGCATCGACCTGCGGGAAGTCAGTGGACCTGCGTTCTCGGCCAAGGAAGTCAAACCGATCCTCCGCGTAGTGGTGGGTGGTGGTTCGGGTACACCGAACAATTACGCGTTTGGTGGATCAAGGGTTCACCGGAACGGCAGATTCAGCGACTCTTCAGGCGAGCAGTACGTCCTTCTGGGTGACGGTCACGGCGATCTCGGTCAGCCCCTTGGGCGCTGGACCAGTGCGGACGGCCCCGGTGGCGGGGTCGAACCCGCTCTTGTGGGTCGGACAGGTGATTTCGCCGGCGGTGGGTGGGTTCACGGTCGTCCCCTGGTGCGGACAGGCCGGGTTGAACGCCTTCACGACACCGGCGGTGGGCTGGGTGAGGAGCAACTGCCCGTTGCCGGGGGTGTCGACGAGGACACCACCACCGACCGGCACGTCCGCGAGGCCGGCGAGGCGGTCGCCGGACTTGGCGGAGCCGGGACCGGGGATCTTCTTGCCGGTGGAGGTGGCACACCCGGCAACGGACAGCGCGGCCAGCCCGCACAGGAGGGTTCGGCGATTCACGAAGAACAGTCTGCCCCCGCCCCTGTGGCACCCCTGTTCGGTGGGAGGCCCAGTCCGGGCACGGCCACGGCTGGACGGGCAGGCGGCACCTGAGCGGCGCGATGGTTGACGACCAGCGGCCCGACACATCGGCGAAGCGGCCGATGGCTGAGCCCCTGCGATCGGCGAGGCGGCGATCGCAGGGTGCGGCAGCGACTGGGTGTGGCAGCAACTCTGCTTGGGCCCGGCCTACCAGGCGGGCCAGCGTCCAAGCGGGCTGGCGTCCAAGCGAGCCGGTGGCTTTCCCACGCGGACCCACTCTGCCGACCACCATCTAACCCAGTCCTCGGCCTGCACCCCGATCCGAAGCGCCTTCGCACCTCGTTTTCTTTGTCAAGGCATCTTTCCCGCCTTGACAAAGAAAACGAGGTGTTGAAATAATTGCGCGAGCGGGGTTAGGCCCCCAAAAACCCCAACACCCCGAACCCCAGACCCAAGAACCCCCACAACGAGCCGAGCACCTGGCCGCGGTGGTAACCGTAACCAGGTGCGTCGCGTAGCCGCCCTCCCTCCCCCTCGACGTTCCTGCCGAGGCGGCGCGAGGCCCCGTCTCCCCTGCTCGATCCCCGAGACCAGGCGAAAACGCACCCGTCAAACCCCGACGGGCGTTCCGACGTGGGCGCCGTGGGGACGCCCACCGGAAATCAGCGTCGAAAACTCAGCGGTCGTTCGCGGCAGCGCTCCGCGCGAGGGCCAGCACCGCCGTGAACGGCGGGAACCAGTGCCTGCTGTGTGACGGCGGGTTCGCCCAGCGGAGGGACCCGTACCGGGTCATCGTCGGCGGCAGGGCGATGCGCTGCGGGGACCTGACGAACTGCACCTCCGGCGGGGCCTTGAGGTGGGTCGGCAGCAGGGCGACCAGTTCGGCCAGGAAGATCCAGTGCTCGCGCGGGCCGGGGATGACGGTGACCGGGCCCGCGAGCATGCGCGCTTTGAGGTCTGCGAGTACCCGCGACCCGATTCTGGCGGGCATGGCGAGTGCGGTGGTCGAGGGACCGAGTGGGAGGAAGACGCCCTGTTCGGTGACGGAGACCCGCCACCCCAGGAGCCGGTACCCGGCGATCGCCTCGCCCAGTAACTGCTCGTGCGCTCGGCTGTGGGGCACGCCCGGCCGCTTGGCGGTCTCGGGGGTGGTTGCGGCGGTGAGGCTCATGGGTGGTCGTCCTCCCTGGTCGGGTGGTCGCACTCCGGCACGTGCTGGCGTCCTCCGGCACGGGGATCAGGCCCGTTGCCGGTGATGGGAGCAGAGTGCTGGTCTTCGGGCGGCCGCACCACACGCCCGGCGGGTGGGGCTCATGCACCGGATGCATCACCCGCATCCACCACACGGCGTCACCAGGGGACGAATCCGACGCCGACCGCGACTTATGCACGAAATGCATGGACTCCTGATCACCGCGGCATACACTTGTGTGCACGCTCAGTGACGGGAGCGAAGGCCATGGCACAGACCAGCCCAAGGGCATCCAGTTCCAGGCGCGCATGCCCGTGCGGGGCGTTGATCGCCGCCGACAACTCCGATCGGCTGTGCCACCGGTGCAGGCGCAACGCGCGGGCCGACGTGTTCGGGCCGCCCGAGTCGCCCACCGAGTTCTGGGACCACCTGGCCATCGCCGGTGCGCTGGCCGAGCGGGACATGGGCGCGGTCCTCGCCGCGTACCGCCACCACCCGCAGCACGTCAGCCGGGTCACCCAGGACCGCATGGCCTCGTGGCTGGGCATCAGCCAAGCGCAACTGTCCCGGTACGAGAGCGGGGAGAACCCGATCGACCGGATGGACCGACTGCGCCACTTCGCGCAGGTGTTGGGCATCCCCGGTGACCGGCTGTGGTTCGACCGGGCCGGCATCCAGAGCCAGGCGGGACCGGAAACGGTGACCCCGCCCGATGTGCTCGGCGCGGCGTGGGACGCGTCGAGCATTGCCCGATCGGTCGAGGAGACGGCGAGGAACGACTTGGCGATCAGCAGACGAGCGGCGCTCGCGGGAGCGGCCGCTGTGGCAGTGGGTCCCGCACTGGTCGAGCCGCTTCAGCGGTGGCTACACCCGTTGCAGTCGATGTCGAGGTGGTCGTCGAGTTCGGCGATCAGCGAGGAGGAACTGGCGGCGCTCCAGCGCGTCGCGGACGGGCTGCGCGGATGGGGCGGGCGCGGCGGCTTCGGGTTGGCCCGGAAGGCGGTGCTCGGCCAGTTGGACGAACTGGCCGAGAGACTGTCGCGCGCACCGGCGGGCCCGACGACGGAGCGGGCCTTCTTCATCGGTGCGGAACTGTCCAAGGTGGCGGCGAGCATGTCGTGGGACGCGGGGCTGCACGACGCCGCCCAGCGCTACTACGTGCTCGGCGTCCGCATGGCGAAGGCGGGCCGCAACGACCCGTTCGCCGCGTTGTGCCTGGCCGCGATGGCCCGGCAGATGTTCGACCTCGGGCGTCCCGAGGACGGGCTGGAGCTCGTGCAGCTCGCCCAGTACGGCACCCGGCGCACGGCGACGCCGACCCTGCAGGCGCTCCTGCTGACCAGGGAGGCGTGGGCGTACGCGCAGATGGGCCAGGTGCGCGAGTTCGACCGGGTGGTCGGGCTGGCGCAGGACAGCTTCGCGCGGCGGGAGGCCGACGCGGAGCCGTGGTGGCTGCACAGCTTCGACGAGGCCGAGCTGGAGGGCGTCATCGGGGCGCGGACGAGGGACCTGGCGGGGCACGACCCCCGGCAGGCGCCGTCGGCCGAGCTGCACATCCGGCGGGCGCTCGACCTGCGCGACCCGTCACGGGTCCGCAACCGGGCGTTCGACGTGATCGGGTTGGCGCGCACGAAGATGGTCGCGGGCGAGCCGGAGGAGGCCTGCGACCTGATCAGCGACGTCCTGCCGACCGTGGAACGCATCTCGTCGGGTCGGGTGCTGCGCAAGTTGCAGGACTTCTCGAAGGAATCGGAGAGGCACCGGAACCTGCCCGGTGTCCAGGACACGCGCGACGCGATCCGCGCCATGCGGACGGCCTGAATGCGGATAGGCATCACCGGGCACACGAATCTGGTGCCGGAGTGCGTGGACGCCGTGCACGCGGCGATCCGCGAGGTGCTCGTGGAAGAGGCGGGCGGGTCATCCCTTGTCGGGGTGACCTGCCTGGCCCCCGGCGCGGACCAGCTGTTCGCGCGGGTGGTCCTGGAACTCGGGGGGAAGGTCGAGGTCGTGCTGCCCGCGATGGACTACCGGGCGAAGCTGAAACCGTCGAAGGTGGCGGCCTACGACGAGCTGATCGCCAAGGCGGACGTGGTGAGCGTGCTGCCGTTCATGCTGTCGGGGCGGCAGGCGTACGTGGCGGCGAACGAGCGGATGCTGGCGAGCGTGGAACTGCTGGTGGCGGTGTGGGACGGCCAGCCTGCCGGGGGGAAGGGCGGGACGGGCGACGTCGTCGAGCACGCACGGGCTTCGGGGGTTCCGGTGGTCGTGGTGTGGCCGGAGTCGGCTCGGCGGGAGTGACTCGTCCTCGGAAGACGTCCGTGGTGCCCGCAGTTCACCACGAGCAGGACCACGGCCGGCGGCAAGGCACTCGCCATGGTCGAGGATCGAGCAAACAGCGCGCGGTCGACGACACCCGGCAGGTGAGCCGGATTCCATCGACCGCACGTCAGCGCTGTTCCAGCCGGGATGGCGGACGAGATCCTCAGGGCCCCATCGACTCGAGAATCAAGCCAAAGGCGGAATCAATCTCCTGACCTGCGGCAAGGTGCAAATGCGTGCCAGGGCTGACATCTTCTTGCGCAAGGGTCAGCAAATGACGAGCCAGGGAGATCAGGCCAGCGCGATTCCCCCGAAGCACGACCTCGGATTCGACCACCTCAAGAGCTATCTCAAATCCGAAGTCCCACTCGTATTGCAATCCTTCATTCGGACCACGCTCTGGGATGTTCATTTCACACAGCAACCAGACAGCGGGACAGCCGAGGCGGAATATCTGGATGGGCGCAGGCCAAAGCCTCGCGCCGCAAAGCGACGGGTGTGCAACAAGCCCCCCCCCCATGACATGCGCACGCCCCCGACGACGCGCGGCCCCAATGTGCCAGCAGAGCATGGCTGCCCCACGCCGTTTCACCTAGAGACCAAGTAGGTGACACTGAGCACACCCCACGCTACGGCCGGTAGTTTTGTGCTGAGGTCCGCTGCCTGACAGGTCGAGTCTTGGGGCAATACGCCGGAACGCTTGCCAACCGCTCGGACTCGGTGGGCGATGACGAGGTTGCGGTCGGGGCGTTCGGCCGAACGAGTGCGGCCGGGTCGGGTGGGGAACGCGGGGAGGCTTGGGGGCGTCGGACCGGGGCGCAGGGGGTGCTGCGGGTGGTTCGAGGCAGGGGGAACTGTGGTGGAGACGTCGTTCTTAGTGCGGGTTGTCGCCGGTGTCGCGGTCGGGCTGGTGGTGGTCGCCGGGTGTTCCGGTGGTGCTGATCCGGTTGTCGCCACGACCGCCACCACGTCCAGTTCTCCTTCACCGCTCGCGTCCGCCGACTACCAGGCCGCGTTGACGAAGTTCGACGAGGCCGTGCGGGTGGGGTTGGACAAGGCTCATGCGGCGGGGTCGAACGCGGATTTCGGGACCGCGCAGCAGGAGTTGGTCGTGGTGCTGGACAAGCAGACGACCGCGTTGCGGGCGTTGGTGCCGCCGACGGTCGTCGCGGCCGCGCACACGAGCATGACGTCGGGGCTGGTCGTCGCGTCGACCGGGGTGCGGGGTGTGTCGCTGGCGGCTGAGGTGCCGAACAGCTGCGGTATCACCGTGCCCGCGTTGCCGGACGCCAAGAAGGCGGTCGACCAGCAGTTGCGGGACCTCGGTCAGGTCTACCTCACGCCGTTGACCGCGGCCGGGTTCCAGGTCGGGTCGTTCGTGCCGCCGCCCGCGCCCGCCGAGGTGCTGGAGGAGCGCCGCGCGGACAACGGCCAGGTCGTGCTGCGCAACGGCGGACAGGGGCCGGGGACGTTGGACATCACCAACGGCTCGGCCGGTGACGTCGCGGTGTCCGTGGTGTCGGGCGATCCGTCGAACCCGCAGCTCATGGTGTACGTGCAGGGCAGCTCGTCCACGTCGGTCGGCGGCATCTCCGGCGACTACGAGGTGTACTTCAAGTCCGGCACGGACTGGGACGCCGGGCGCAACGGGTTCACCAGGGACTGCTCGTACCAGAAGTTCGACGACCTGTTCACCGGCGACTCGGACTGGAGCATCGACCTCCAGGCCACCCCGGCGGGCAACGCGTCCACGAGCGACGTCCCGGCGTTCTGACCGCTACCCGCGCTGGTCGATCACCCGGCGCATCTTGCCCGCCGAGCGTTCCAGGGTGTCCGGGTCGACGACGTCCACGTCGACCGTCACGCCGACGCCGTCCTTGACCCTGGCGCGGATCTCGGCGGCCGCCGAGGAGCGGCCGTCCGGGGTGGTGGCGGGGCGGGCTTCGATCAGGACGGTGAGGTTGTCCAGGCGTTCCTTGCGGGTCAACAGGATCTGGAAGTGCGGCGCCACCCCGGCGACCCGGAGGACGATCTCCTCGATCTGGGTGGGGAACACGTTCACGCCCCGGAGGATGATCATGTCGTCCGTGCGGCCGGTGACCTTCTCCATGCGGCGGAACGCCGGGCGAGCCGTGCCCGGCAGCAGCCGCGTGAGGTCGCGGGTGCGGTAGCGGATGATCGGCAGCGCCTCCTTGGTCAGCGAGGTGAACAGGAGTTCGCCCTCCTCGCCGTCCGGCCGCGGTTCCGCCGTGTCGGGGTCGACCACCTCGGGGAGGAAGTGGTCCTCCCACACGTGCAGGCCGTCCTTGGTCTCCACGCACTCCTGCGCCACGCCGGGGCCCATGACCTCGGACAGGCCGTAGATGTCGACGGCGTCCAGGTCCGCGCGTTCCTCGATCTCCAGGCGCATCTGCTCGGTCCACGGCTCCGCGCCGAAGATGCCCGTCCGCAACGAGCTGGTGCGGGGGTCGATGCCCTGGCGCTCGAACTCGTCCAGCAGCGTGAGCATGTACGACGGGGTGACCATGATGACCTCGGGCCGGAAGTCGGTGATGATCTGCACCTGGCGCGCGGTCATGCCACCGGAGGCCGGGATGACCGTCGCCCCCAGCTTCTCCACGCCGTAGTGCGCGCCCAGCCCGCCGGTGAACAGGCCGTAGCCGTAGGCGACGTGGATCTTGTGGCCCGGCCGTCCGCCCGCCGCGTAGATCGACCTCGCCATGACGGTGGCCCACGTGTCGATGTCGCGTTCGGTGTAGCCGACCACGGTGGGCTTGCCGGTGGTGCCGCTGGAGGCGTGGATGCGGCGGACGTCCGCCTGCGGGACGGCGAACATGCCGAACGGGTAGTTGTCGCGCAGGTCGTGCTTGGTGGTGACGGGGAACTTGGCGAGGTCCGCCAGGTCCCGGCAGTCGTCGGGATGGACGCCCGCGGCGTCGAACTTGGCCTGGTAGAACGGGACGTTCGCGTAGGCGTGGCGCAGTGTCCACTGGAGTCGTTCGAGCTGCACCGCCCGCAGTTCGTCCACGCCGAGTCGTTCGACGGCGGTCAGGTCGGCAGGCGCGGGAGTCGCGCCTCGTCGTTCGGTGGACACGTGGTCGCCTCTCCCGCGAGCTTTACCGACCGACTGGACGGTAATTAGCGGGCGGGCCGAGGTCAAGCGCGACCATCGCGGACAACAGGTGTCCGCTATCGGTGGAAGACTCGGTCCCATGCTGGAGACCTCGGCTCGACTGCTGCGACTGCTGTCGCTGCTGCAGGTGCGGCGGGACTGGACCGGGGCGGACCTCGCGGGCCGTCTCGGGGTGGACGTGCGCACGGTGCGGCGCGACGTGGACAAGCTGCGCAGCCTCGGGTACCCGGTCAACGCCACGTCCGGGGTGACCGGCGGCTACCAGCTGGGCGCGGGCGCGGAGCTGCCGCCGCTGCTGCTGGACGACGACGAGGCCGTGGCGGTCGCGGTGGGGCTGCGGACCGCCGCCAACGGCACGGTCGCCGGGATCGAGGAGACCTCGGTGCGGGCGTTGACGAAGCTGGAGCAGGTGCTGCCGTCACGGCTGCGGCGGCGGGTCAGCGCGTTGACCGCGCACACGGCCACGCTGGCCCCGTTCGGGCCGACGGTCGACGCGGAGACGTTGACGACCATCGCGGGCGCGAGCCGCGACCGCCAGGCCCTCCGCTTCCGGTACCAGGCCCGCGACGCCGAGCCGACGCCGCGCCACGTCGAGCCGCACGGCATGGTCCACACGGGACGCCGCTGGTACCTCGTGGCGTGGGACCTCGACCGCGCCGACTGGCGGACGTTCCGCCTCGACCGCATCGACGGCGAGCCCGCGCTCGCGGCCCGCTTCACCCCGCGCGAACCACCGCACGAGGACCTCGCCGTGTACATCTCGCGGCAGGTGACCAGCATCGTGTACCGGCACCAGGCCCGGCTGGTCATGCACGCGCCGCTGGCCGTGGTGCAGGAGCAGACCTCGCCGACGTCGGTCACCCTGGAGGCGATCGACGACCACACGTGCCTGATGACCACGGGAGCCGAACGCCTGGACGTGCTCGCGATCCACCTCGCCGTGATGGGCTTCGACTTCGACGTCCTCGACCCGCCCGAACTGCGCGACCACCTGCGGACGCTCGGAACCCGGTTGACCAGGGCGGCCGGTCCAGCAGACTGACACCGTGGAGATCAACGCCTGCGGCCACGTCGCCCTGCCGAGCCCGATCCGGATGTGCCCGAACCTCGTCGGCACGGAGGACAAGCCGTTCGTCGCGCTGCTCACCGGGGTCGGCGTCGAGTACGACGTCTGCTGCGGCGAGTGCGATCCCCCGGCGGAATTGCAGACCGTGTGCGAGGGCTGCGTCGAGCGCGTGACCATCGGTCTCTTCGAACTCACCGCGTGGCGCGGGGAACCCGAGATCCGACGACGCCCGGAGCCGGTCGACACCGCTGTGCGCCGCACACCGCTCGGCCTGTCCCCGATCGACTTCGCTCCGCTGCCCGACGGCCGCTGGCTCCTGCTGCTCGACTCCCCCTACCGCCTGGTCCCCTTCGACCCGACCGACGGCTCCAAGGGGCAGGCGATCGACGTCCCGTTGGCCGCCGAGGAGGCCACGAAGTCGTCTTGGGGCACGGTCGGGGCGGCGCTGCACGTCTCCCCCGACGGCCGGTTCGCCGTGGTCGCGCACGACCACGGCAACACGGGTGCGGCGGTGGACCTGGAGACCGGCGAGGTCACGGTGGAGTTCCACCGGCACAAGTACCACAACAACACCACGCGCTACCCGATCGCGTTCGCCGCTCTGGACGGCCGTCAGGTCCTCTGCCACGCCACGTCGTGGAGCGAGGTGGCCTGGGTGGACCCGGCGACCGGCGAGCCGCACGGGACGACCCAGCCGAGCGAGCAGATCTTCCACGGCAGGCTCGCGGTGTCACCTACCGGCCGCTGGATCGCCGCCGACGGCTGGGTCTGGTCGCCGGTGGGCAGGCCCGCGGTCTGGGACCTGCGCGACCTGTCCGACACCAAGCTCCTGTGCCAGCGCTGGTACTACTGGGGCAAGGGCATGTGCTGGGTCGGCGACGACCTGCTCGCCCTGTCCGGCATCGGCCCGGACGACGAGATCATGCTCGACGGCGTCCGGGTCTTCGACGCCGTGAGCGGCAACGAGGTCACCGCGTTCGCCGGGCCGCGCGGCACGTTCTTCGCCGACGACCGCCGCCTCTACTCCGTCACCGAGGAGGGCGTGGAGATCTGGGACCCGGCCACCGGGGACCACACCGGCAGCGTTCCCGGATTCGTGCCCACAAGGCAACGCGACGGCGAGTTGGCGGCAGTGGTCGACGGCGTCCTGATCACCTGGAAAACCATTAGCAAGTCTTAAAGATCATCGACAAACCTTCAGTTGTGCTGAAGCGTTCGGCCCGGCACCGTCATCCCCATGTCCACCGCTTCCTGGATCCGAATGGTGGTGCTGGCCCTGCTCTGGGGGTCGGGCTTCCTGTGGATCAAGCTGTCCCTCACCGGCTTCTCCCCCGTGCACCTGACGGTGATCCGCTGCGCCCTGGGCGCGCTCGTCCTGCTCGCGTTGGCGCGCGGACAGCGGTTTCCGCGCGACCGGACGACGTGGCGGCACCTGGTGGTCGCGGCGTTCTTCTGCAACGCGCTGCCGTTCGCCCTCTTCGCGATCGGCGAGCAGACCGTGGACTCCGGGGTGGCGGGCGTGCTGAACGCGACCACTCCCCTGTGGGCGCTGCTGATCGGCGCCAAGGACGGCCTGCGTCCGATCCGCGTGGCTGGGCTGCTGGTCGGGTTCGCCGGGGTGCTGCTGATCTTCGCACCGTGGCGGACCGCGGGGCTCGTGAGTTGGGGCGCGGTGGCGATCCTGGGGGCCGCGGCGAGCTACGCGGTCGCGTTCGCCTACATGGGGCGGCACCTGGTCGGGCGGAGCGGGCCGATGGCGATCTCGGCCGCGCAGATGCTGGCCGCCACGGGCTTGAGCGCGCTGGCCCTTCCGCTCGGCGGACCGGATCCCGGTCCCACGGTGACGGCCGTGGTGGCCGTCGTCGTCCTCGGGGTGTGCGGGACCGGGATGACGTTCTTCCTGAACTTCCGGATCATCGCGGACGAGGGCGCGACCAGCGCCGCGACGGTCGGCTACCTGCTGCCGGTCGTGTCGGTGGCGCTGGGCGCGGCCGTGCTGGGCGAGGAGCTGGGCGCGCGGATCGTGGCGGGCATGGTGGTCGTGCTCGTCGGGGTCGCGCTGGCCCAATCCCGCGTCAGAGCGGCGGTCGGTACTGGATGAAGCCCTCGTTCACCGCGCGAACAGGCGCTCGGCGGCCTGGAACTCGTCCCACGACCGGTCGCGAGGTGCGGCCGTAGGAGGTGTGCGCGCGGAACAGGGACTCCCACTCCTCGCGGTCCTCCGGGGACGGCGGTCCGGTCGTGATCACGCGTTGGACAGCGACCGGAGTGCGACGGCGGCCCGTTCGAGCTGGGTCAGGACGCCCGGTCGCATCTGGGCGAGTTGGCGTTCGGTGCGCGAGTCCGCGACCTCCTGGAGCAGCACCTGGGTCGGCGCGGAGCCGTCCGACTCGGACACGGCGAGCACCTTGAACGCCGTGGCGGGCGCGAACAGGACGCGTTCGTTCACGACGCCGGCGCGGCGGTCCACGACCTCCACGCGGCGGCCGCTGAGCGACCAGACCAGGTACTCCACGCCGCCGTCGAACGACTCCTGCGGGTTGGCGTGCGTGTTGAGGACGCCGTGCTCCACCAGCACGTCGCCGGTGCGGTAGCGGTTGGCCGCGTTGGTCGGCGCGAGGCTCCAGCACGTCGTGATGCCCTGGTGCAGCGGCAGCCTCCGCAGGCCCGCGACGATGGCCGCCACGTAGGGACGGAGCCTGCCGAGGGACCCCTTGCGCAGGGTCTCGACGATCATCTCCTCGTCCTGGCCGACGAACGCCGACAGCGCCGCCAGCTCGGTCACGAGGGTCTCGACCGGCACGGTGTCGACGAGCGGGCCGGAGCGCTGGGCGAGCAGCCTGCCGACGGCGGTCGCGTACGACGGGTAGCGCTCGCCGAGGATCCGGCGGACGGCGTCGCGTTCCAGGTCCGTGGTGCGGTGGTCGGCGGAGACGGTCTCGCGCTCGTTGTGGAGCTCCTCGCCCCACTTGGAGTTCTTCGGCTCCCACGCGGGCGACGGCGGGGTCGGCACCGGGCCCTCGATGCGCAGCGGGATCTCGGTGTCGTCGACGTCCTCGTGCCGCCCGCCCGACTCCTCGACCGACGCGGTGGCGGTGACCTGGACCGGCACCTCCACCGGCGGCTGGACGTGCACCGGCTTCGGGGGTTCGGGGGGAGTCGGTCGGACGGTCACGACGGTAGGCGGCTCCGGGTTGAGCGCGCTCGTCACGACGGTCGCGGGCTCGGGGGCCAGCGCGTGCGCCGCGGGCCGGGGGGCCTCCTCCGGCTCGGAGAACACCGGCGTCGGCTTGGTGCGCTCCTCCTCGACGGCCGTGGGCCACGGGATGTCGGTCTCGGTGGCGTCGCAGAACACCAGCCGCAGCAGCTTGCGCACCTCGGGTTCGAGGCGTTCCACCAGTGCCGCGCCCGCGACGGCGACCGCGCCGGGCGTCGCCCGACCGGGCGTGCCCACGGTGAGCCGCGCCCACTCCGGGTCGACCGGCAGCGCGCGCACGTCGGCCCCACCGGCGGCGGTGGCCTCGCGGACCCACAGCCCGGACGCCACGACCTCCAGCACCACGCCGTCGCCGAGCCCGAACACGCCGGGCGACAGCTCGGCCAGCCCCGGCACGGGGTTGCGGTAGCCGGAGACCTCGTTCTCGTCCTTGAGCACGCGCGGGATGCAGCGCATCTCGGTGACGAACGGGTGCCACGTCGGCTTGCCGCGCCGGTCGACCGCGACCACGACGGCCCCGCCGCCCTCGCGCAGGTTCGACACGGGCAGGCCGGTGTAGAAGTTGATCGGCTCGCCGAGCTGCTCGGCCACGTCCTGCGCCTGCTCGGCGCCCGCCTCGATGTCGTACTGCACCAGCCGCACGCGGCTGCGCGCCGCGGACGACAGGGCGTTGAGCAGCTTGCAGATCTCCTCGGTCGGGATCGACGGCTGGCCGGGACCGCCGATCACGATCGTCAGCACGTTCTCGCGGCACGGCAGCGCCACGATGGCGCGCGCGTCCTGCGAGTTCGGGTCGAACGGCACGCTCTGCGCGCGCAGCCACAGGCCCGCGGGGATGGGCTCGGCGATGCCGACGTCGCCGGTCGGCCACGCCGAGTTCGGGTCCATGGCCTCCCACGCGGGCACCGGGAACCGGCGGCCGAACGGCGTCGGGGACGCACCGGGGAGGAACCGCAGCCAACTGCCGTAGCCGGTCGAGCCGGTGACGAAGGCCGCGCCGGGAACGGTCGTGAGGGCGCCGTCGGGGGCGATGACCTCGGCCTGGAGCTGCGCCGCGAGCCACTGCGCCGGAGCGGTGGGCCGCATGCTGCCCGCGAACGACACCGCGAGCCGGATGCCGCCACGACCGCGCAGGGCGTTCGCCGCGGACTGCCAGAACGTGCTCTCGCCACCCGGCGGGAAGTCGATGACCACCACGGTGCGGCCGCGGTCGGCGGGCAGGGAGCGCGCGAGTGTCAGCGCGGCCTGGCTCGCGCCCTCCGGCGGCCCCACCACGAGTGTGGCGCCCGCGAAGACCACGGAGGCGTTGGCCGCGGGCGCGGGCTCCACCTGCTCGGGTTCGGGGCGTCGTACTTCCTGCTGCTGCTCCACCGGTGCCACCTGTTCCACCACTACCTGCTGCTGCACCGCAGGCTCAACCTGCACCGCAGAGTCCCTACGCACGCCCCGCCGACCCCTCAACCGTTCGAACACCTCCAGCTCACAACCCTCACAATGCTGTGGCGGCCTTGTGCAACTCCCGCAGCGCCCGTACCGCGGCGACCGCGTGCTCGCGGTCGACGGCCTGGACGGCCATGACCGAGACGTACTCGTCGTCGGGCAGCTCCAGCCTCGCCCACGAAGCCCCGTCAGGGAAGCTCACGTGCAGAACGTCCTGCCACGAGTAGCGGTTCGCCGTGACGACGTTCCGCACCTCGATCCCCTCCTCGTCGGCCCGCACGCGCGGCCTGCCGAGCAGCAGCACGCCGCCCGCGAGCAGCACGCCCAGGCACACCATCGCGATCTGGTCGGACACCCGGAAGATCACCCCGGTCGGGGTGTCGCCGAGCAGCAGGCCGACCGCGGTGAACACGGCGACGAGCCCGATCGCGCACACGAGCGTCACCCGGCGGATGCGCTTGGGCCGGAACTCCACCCGCTTCGCCACGGCCGCGCTCACTCCCCACCCCGTCCCAGTCCGCGCAACACCAACGCGGTGTCGAGCGCCGCCGACGTCGCCTCGACGCCCTTGTCCTCGACCGAGTCCGGGAAGCCGGCACGGGCGAGCGCCTGCTCCTCGGTGTCGCAGGTCAGCACACCGTTGCCGACGGGAGTCGATTCGTCCAGGGCCACGCGGGTCAACCCGGCCGTCACGGCGTCGCACACGTATTCGAAGTGCGGGGTGCCGCCGCGGATGACCACGCCCAGCGCGACCACGGCGTCGTGGCTGCGGGCCAACGCCTGCACGACGACGGGCAGCTCGACAGCGCCCGCGACGCGGACGACCGTGGGCTCCTCGACGCCGGCCTTGGCGGCGGCCTCGAGCGCCCGCGCCAAGAGGTTGTCGGTGATCCTCGCGTGCCACCGCGTGGCCACGATCGCGAGCTTCAGGCCCTCGCTCCGCGGCACCTCGATGTCGGGACGGCCCTCGCCGCTCATGCCCTACCCCCTGGAAGAAGTGTCATTCGGCACCGTCCGCGCTGACCACGGCCCCGTCGGCCCGGTTCGCCTCGTACTGCTCCAGCTGGTGCAGCTCGTGGCCCATGCGGTCGCGCTTGGTGCGCAGGTACCGCAGGTTCTCCGGGTTCGGCGAGATGGGCAGCGGCACGCGGTCGATCACGCGCAGACCGTAGCCCTCCAGGCCGACCCGCTTGGCCGGGTTGTTCGTCAGCAGCCGCATGGACTTGATGCCCAGGTCCGCGAGGATCTGCGCGCCGGTGCCGTAGTCGCGGGCGTCGGCGGGCAAGCCCTGCTGGAGGTTCGCGTCGACCGTGTCGGCGCCCTGGTCCTGCAGCTGGTACGCCTGCAGCTTGTGCATCAGGCCGATGCCGCGGCCCTCGTGGCCGCGCATGTAGAGCACGACGCCCCGGCCCTGCGCGGCGACGGCCTCCAGCGCCGCGTCGAGCTGCGGGCCGCAGTCGCAGCGCAGCGAGCCGAAGATGTCGCCGGTCAGGCACTCGGAGTGCACCCGGACCAGCACGTCCTCGCCGTCGCCGATCTCGCCGTTGACGAGCGCCACGTGCTCGATGCCGTCGAGCAGGCTGTCGTAGCCGACGGCGGTGAACGTGCCGTGCGCGGTCGGGATGCGGGCCTCGGCGACCCGGACGACCTGGGTCTCGTGGCTGCGGCGGTAGGCGACGAGGTCGACGATCGAGATGAGCGTCAGCCCGTGCTTCTCCGCGAACACCTTCAGGTCCGGCATCCGGGCCATGGTGCCGTCGGCGTTGGCGATCTCGCAGATCGCGCCCGCCGGGTGCAGGCCCGCGAGGCGGGCCAGGTCGACGGCGGCCTCGGTGTGGCCGGGACGGCGCAGCACGCCGCCCTCCCTGGCGCGCAGCGGGAAGACGTGGCCGGGGCGGACCACGTCGAACGCGGTCGTCGCCGGGTCGGCCAGGGTGCGGATCGTCAGCGCCCGGTCGGAGGCCGAGATGCCGGTCGTGACGCCCTCGCGCGCGTCGACGGACACGGTGAACGCGGTGCCCATGCGCTCGGTGTTGTGGGAGACCATCTGGCCGATCTCCAGGCGGTCCAGCGCCTCGGGCTCCATCGGCGTGCACAGCAGGCCGCGGCACTCGGTCATGACGAACGCGACCAGCTCGGGCGTGGCCATCTCGGCCGCGAACACGAGGTCGCCCTCGTTCTCCCGGTCCTCGTCGTCGACCACCACGACGGCCTTGCCGTCCGCGATGTCCTTGATCGCCTGCTCGATGTCGGAGAAGTCCCTCATGAGCGGGTCACCTCCCCTTCGGCGTCGTCCACGGGTCCAGTGTGGCGCAGGTGCGGCAGCGTGAGGCGCTCCACGTACTTCGCCAGCACGTCGACCTCCAGGTTGACGAGGTCGCCCGGCTGCCGCCTGCCGAGCGTCGTCAGCTCCAGCGTGGTCGGGATGAGGCTCACGGTGAACTCGTCGTCCGTGACGGTCACGACGGTCAGCGAGATGCCGTCGACCGTGATGGACCCCTTCTCCACGACGTACCGCGCCAGCGACGGCGGCAGTCCGATGTGGACGATGTCCCAGTGCTCGGTGTGCTCGCGCGCCAGCACCGTGCCGGTGCCGTCCACGTGGCCCTGCACGATGTGCCCGCCCAGCCGCTGGCCGACCGCGGCCGCGCGCTCCAGGTTGACGCGGTCGCCCGAGGCGACCTTCGCGAGGCTGCTCCGCAGCAGCGACTCGCGCATCACGTCGGCGGTGAAAGCACCGTCGACGACGTCCACGACGGTGAGGCACACGCCGTTGACCGCGATCGAGTCGCCGTGCTTGGCGTCACTGGTCACCAGCGGACCGGACACGGTCAGACGTGCCGCGTCGGGCAGATCCGCCACTTCGACGATCTGGCCCAGTTCTTCGACGATCCCGGTGAACACCGTTCCTCCTCAGCCGTTCTCCACCGCCGGAACGGCGGAGATCCGCACGTCCGGCCCGCACATACTGACCTCTTCGAACACCAACCCGACAGCGTCGGTGACGGTCGCCACCCCGGCGTCCCCCAGCGCCATCGGCCCGGCGCCCAACAGCTTCGGCGCCACGTACAGCAGGACCCGGTCGACCCGCCCGGCCGCGACGAAGGCCCCGACCAGCGTCGGCCCGCCTTCGAGCAGCACGTCCACCACCCCGCGCGCCGCCAGCTCGGCGAGCACCTCGTCGGGGTCGCGGGTGCGCAGGTGCGCGGTCTCGGCCTCGTCGTCGAGCACGCGCGCGTTCGGCGGCAGATCACCCGAACCCACCACCACCCGCAACGGCTGGCGGTCCGTGGGGATTCCCCGCGCCGTCAACCGGGGGTCGTCGGCGCGCACGGTCCCCGTGCCGACCATGATCGCGTCGATCCGGGTGCGGAGGACGTGCACCTCGGCCCGCGACTCCTCGGAGCTGATCCAGCGGCTCGTGCCGTCCGCGGCGGCCACGCGGCCGTCCACGGAGGAGGCGTACTTCCACGTGACGTGCGGGCGGCCGGTGCGGGCGAAGTGCAGCCACGCGCGCAGCGGTCCGCGTTCGACCTCGGTCGCCAGCAGCCCGCCCTCGGCATCGACGCCCGCTTCCCGCAGCACCGCCTCGCCGCCGGACGCCTTGGGGTTCGGGTCCGACACCGCGTAGCGGACGCGGACGATGCCCGCCTTGAGCAGCGCGCCCGTGCACGGCGGCGTGCGGCCCTGGTGCGAGCACGGCTCCAGCGTCACGACGGCCGTGCCGCCGCGCGCCCGTTCACCGGCCTGGGCGAGCGCCATGACCTCCGCGTGCGGACCGCCGGGGGGCTGCGTCGCGCCGACGCCGACGACCTCGCCCTCGGCGTCCAGGATCACCGCGCCGACAGGGGGGTTGGGGCTCGTGGTGCCGCGGACCGCTTCGCTGCGCTCGATCGCGAGCGCCATCGCCTCCTCGAGCTTCACGAGCGCGCGGTGCTCGCGGCGGCCAGCGCCCGCAGCGCCTCCACGGCGCGGCCGGGGTCCTCGGCGTCGTAGACCGCCGAGCCCGCGACGAAGCAGTCGACACCGGCCTCCGCGGCGGCGGCGATGGTGTCGTCGTTGATGCCGCCGTCGATCTCGACGACCAGCGTGAGGTGGCCCGTGTCGACCAGCCGCCGCGCGGTGCGCACCTTGTCCAGCACGTCGACCATGAACGACTGGCCGCCGAAACCGGGTTCGACGGACATGACGAGCAGCGTGTCGTAGTGCTTGAGGACCTCGACGTACGGCTCGATCGGCGTGCCCGGCTTGAGCGACAGGCCCGCCTTCGCCCCCGCCGCGCGCAGGTTCTTGGCCAACTGGACCGGGTCCGCGGCGGCCTCGACGTGCACGGTCACGTTGTGCGCGCCCGCCTCGGCGTAGCCGATCGCCCAGCGGTCCGGGTCGTCGATCATGAGGTGGCAGTCCAACGGGATGTCGGTCGCCTTGAGCAGGGACTTCACCACAGGCAGCCCGAGGGTCAGGTTCGGCACGAAGTGGGCGTCCATCACGTCGACGTGCAGCCAGTCCGCACCGGCGACGGCGGCGGCCTCGTGGGCGAGGTTGGCGAAGTCGGCGGACAGGATGCTCGGGGCGATCATCGGCTGGTGGACCACGGAACAGGAGTCTAGGTACCGCCGGTTCCCCGCGCGGGCCCGGACTACTCGTTTGTGCGGAAACATCGTCCGCAATGCCGTGACCTGCGGGTTTTTTGTCACGACCGCACTACTCACGCAGGTAGTTCCACCAGCGTGACGAGACGCATACCGTCGGGTACGGGGGCCTTATCTGGGAGTGGCTGTGACGAACCGGGAGTTCGACCGCAAAACCGCCGTCGTAACGGGCGCCTGCGGCGCCGTTGGCGCCGAGATCGTCGCCGCGCTGGCGACACGGGGCGCGGTGGTGACCGCGGTCGACCGCGACGGCCGCGGCCTCTGCGACCTCGTGGAACGCCTCCAGCACTCCGGCGTGCGGGTCGCGGGCAGGCAGGTCGACATCTCCTCCGGCCCCGCCGTCGAGTCCCTGGTCGACCAGGTGGAACGCGAGGTGGGCCCGATCGACATCGTCGTGAACGCCGCCGACCTCCTCAGAACGGGCACGGCGATAGGCCTCACCGACGACGACTGGACCCAGAGCTTCGCCATCAACGCCCACGCCGTCTTCCACCTGTCACGGGCGGCGGCGACCCGCATGGTGGCAAGGGGAGCGGGCGCGATCATCACCATCGCCCCCACCGTCCCCACCCACCAGCCGGGCACAGCCGCCTACACGGCGTCGAAAGCAGCGGCGACCGCCTACGCCCACGGCCTGGCGGGCGAAGTGGCCCGCCACGGAGTCCACTGCACGGTGATCGCCCCGACCCGCCCGGAAACCCCGGTGCTCCGCTCGGTAGCCGACCCGGACGCCCACGCCACCACAGTCGTGACAGCGGTCCTGTCAGCCCTGACCCACCACGCCGACGGCACAGCCGTAGGCGCCTGAGACCTCCCGCCGAATCCGCCGGCGGTGGGTGCCTGAGCACTGGGGGTGCTCAGGCATAAACGAGGGTCCCCCGGACGTGAAGGCCCCCCGAAACGAACGCTACTCGGGGGGACCGACAAAAACGGTCGATGAGCCGTTTGAGCTGCGGCGATGCAGGGGTCGACAGCCGAGATCCGGAGTGAAACGCAGGGTTGCCTGCGGCAGGCCTGCCGACCGTCGACGGCGCAGGGTTGCCTGCGGCAGGCATACAGGGGCGGAAGGTGCAGGGTTGCCTACGGCAGGCCTGCCAGCCGTCAACGGCGCAGGGCTGCCTGCGGCAGGCATACAGGGGTTGACGGTGCAGAGTTGCCTGCGGCAGGCCTACTGCTCGTCGACGGCGCAGGGTTGCCTGCGGCAGCCTGCTTGATGGCCGATTGTCTGCCTGCTGGGCCTGGCTGGTTGGTTCGTGTCCGATTTTATTTGGGGGATTTGCCCCTTAAAATTGGAGATCGGGCAGGGCTTTGGGGCACTGCCTTTTGGCCCGATCAAGGGGCAAATCTAGGGGCCCCAAATCAAATCGGACACAGCACGCTGGGAGCCGTAGCCGCTGACCAGCCCGGCTGGAAGCCGCAGACAGCAGGCTAGCGATCACGACCGCGAAGGTGCCTGCTCGTGTGCCATCCGCGCCAACTCCACCCGCGAGTTGATCCCCAACTTCCGAAAGATCCCCCGCAGGTGGTAGTTCACCGTATGAGGCGACAGGAACAACTGCTTAGCCACCTGCCGGTTCGTCAACCCAGCCCCCACCAGCATCGCGATGTCCTGCTCGGGCTCGGACAACCGCTCCCACTCCCCCACCGCCCCACCGGCGTCCTCCACAACCCCACTCCGAGCCACCAACCGCGCGACCTCGGCCTCGGCCCCCATCCGCTCGAAAATCCGCCGCGCCACGGCCAAATGGGTCTCCCCGTCCTCCCCTCGCTCCCCGTACAACGCCACCAGATCCGCGTTCGCACACCCCTTCGCCCACGGATGCCGATGCCGCCCAGCCGCGACCAGCAACGCGTCCACGTCCCGATCCACCAACGCCCGCGCGTGTGCCGCCGACACCGACACCGACCCGTACCCCGGATTGTTGGCCGCCAGATCATCGGCAGCCACCAACACCGCCGTGGCCAACCGGCTGTCCCCCACCGTCAAAGCCAACCGCACCAACCAGGGCGCGGCCCCCGGCTCCTCGATCAGCATCCGCCGCAACGAGTTCTGGTCCGCCACCCGTTCCCGCGCCAGCTCCGCCGCCCGCGCCGGACCGCCTTGGGCGAACGCCAGCAGCAGCTCCACCCAGTCGTACTGCCCGGAGTGCAGCACCGCTTCCCCGCCCGCGAGGTCACCCCGGTACCGCCGCACGTGCTCGGCCGCCACCTCGTACTCGCCGCGGTGGATCGCCACGGTCCCCAGCACCGTCGACGCCAACGGCACCAACAACCGCAACCCGCGGTCGTGCGCCATCGCCAAGCCTGCCCGCGCCGAAGCGTGCGCCTCGGTCAACCGCCCGGCCTGCACCAGCACCCGCGACCGCGCGATCAAGCGCGCCGCCCGCGCCCCGCTCGTCACGGCGTCGTCGGTGTCCGGGCCGTCGCCCGCGACCAGCTCCTCGGCGTCCTCGAAATCGCCCAGCGCCGCCAGTTTCAACGCGTACGCGACCGGCGTGTGCGAGAACCACCACGCCGACGGCCCGGTCGGCTGCCACTTCACCGACTCGCGGCCCCAGTAGACGCCCTCCGCGAGGTTGCCCGCGTTCCACTCCAGGCACGAGTGCACGGTCGCCGCCATCACCGCGTCCGCGTCGCTGGGGTCGCGGTCGCGGATCGTCAGCAGCGACAGCGCGTGCTCGCGGACCCGGCTGCCGGTCGCGAAGTACAGCGACAGCAACCGTCCCGCGCTCGCCAACCCGCGCAGCGGGCCGATGAGCGACGGGATCGTCAACGCGTGGTCGGTCTCGATGACGGCGTCGCCGGGTCGGCCGTCGGCGAGCAGGATGCCCGCCAGCACGCAGTGCAGTTCCGCCGCGACGGTCGGGGACACGCGCTGCGCCAGCGTCTCCCGCGCCAGCGCGATGGCGGAGCCGAGCCGTCCGCCCGCGGCCAGCGTGCGCACGCCCTGCACGACGTCGGACCCCGCGTCACCGGGCAGCGGCGCGTGCGCGGTCGGCTCGACGGTGAACGGCGGGCGCAGCACGGCGACGTCGTGGCGCAGCGCGTGCAGGATCGAGCGCGGGATGGACTCCACGACCGCGCGCCGCACCAGGTCGCTGGGGAACTCCAGCCGGTCGTGCACGGGCACCAGCAGGCCGGACTGGAGGACCTCGTCGACGGCCAGCAGCAGGGACGCGGTGGTCTCGCTCATCATCGTGGCCACGTCGTGCAGCAGGAACGAGCGCCCGACGACGGCCGCGACCCGCAGCAGTTGGGTGGCCTTCGCCGACAGCACGTCGACCCGGTCGCGGACGAGCGCCGCGACCCGTTGCGGCAGCCAGCCGCCGCGCACGTGCGCGACACCGCCGCGGAACTCCAGCTGCCCCTCCTCGCGCAGGCCCTCGATCAGCTCGGTGATCAGCCGCGGGTTGCCGCCCGCGCCCGCGATCAGCGCGCGCAGGTCGGCGTGCGGGGTCGCGCCGAGCAGCCGGTGGGCGATCCCGTCGACCACGGTGTCGTCCACCGGGCCCACGACGACGACCTCGGCGAGCGCCGCGACGGCCCGGTGGACCTCGGGTCCGGCGGCGGTGCCGTTCATCGCCATCAGCACGGACAGCGGCCGGTCGCGCAGCCGCGGCAGCAGCGCGAGGACGCCCGCCGGGTCGAGGTGGGCGTGGTCGACGGCGAGCAGCAGCGGGTGGTCGGCGACGAGGGCGGCGTCCGCGTCGGTGGACCCGCCGAGCAGGTCACCGGTGGTCGCGGCGACGTGGACCACGGGAAGCCCGTGCTCACGGGCGAGTCGCACGGCCTCGTGCAGGAGCAGCGTCTTCCCGGACACGGGCGGGCCGTCGATGATGAGCACGCCACCGGCACGGGTATCGGCGGCCTGGATGAAACGGCGCACCGAATCCCACTCGCGCGCACGCCCTGAGACCATCGACACGGTGCAGCCTGCATCGCCCGTCGGGCGCGTGTCAATTCGGCTGGAACGAATACTTCTAATGGCCGAACGCGCCGGTCAGAGCAGGTCCACTTCGGCCGGAACCGATCGGGGCAAGATCATCAGGCTCGGTCGAGCGCGGCCAGCACCGGCTCCGGGCCGCCCTCGGGCACGATCAGCACCCCGGCCGATCGCAGCGTCGCCAGGTGCCCCGCCCACGCCGGGTGCCGCCGCTGCGCCTCGTTCGACTGCGGCTGGACGATCACCGGGACGTCCGGCAGACCGAGCGCCTCGCACAGCACCGTGAGGGCCTGGTTGTCCGAGATGCCGAGCGCCAGCTTCACCACGGAGTTCGCCGTGGCGGGCGCGAACACGAAGCAGTCCGGCGGCGGGTGCGGCTTGGGTTCGCTGGGCAGCCGGGACGTCCAGCGCACCGGCAGGTCCGTCAACGCCGCCAGCGGGTCCAGCTCACCGGCCTCGTCGAGCCAGCGGGCGGCCGTCGGCGTGAGGGTGACGGCCAGCCGCCAGCCGCGGTCGGCCGCGGGCGCGGCGAGGCCGGTGCGGAACCACCGCTCGACCCCGCCCGCGCCCGACGTGACCAGGCCGAGCACTCGACTCACTCGGCGGGCCGCCGCAGCAGTGCGCAGAACATCGCGTCGGTACCGTGCAGGTGCGGCCACAGCTGGACGTTGTGCGGGTCGGTCAGGTTCGGCACGCCGGGGAAGAACTCCTTGGTGTCCAACCGCTCCGCGCCGGTCCGCCGGGCCACGTCCGCGACGATGCCGACCGTCTCGGACAGGTGCGGCGAGCACACGACGTACGCCACGACCCCGCCCGGCCGGACCAGCTTCAGCGCCTTGGTCAGCAGCTCGCGCTGCAACCGGGTCAGCGGGGCCACGTCGGACGGCTGCCGCCGCCACCGCGCCTCCGGCCGACGGCGCAGCGCGCCCAGACCGGTGCACGGGGCGTCGACGAGTACGCGGTCGAAGCCGCCCTCGGGCAGGTCCGTCTCGCGGGCGTCGCCGACGTGGACGGTGATCGGCAGGCCCTTGGTGGCCTTGCGGACCAGTTCCGCGCGGTGCGGGGCCAGCTCGACGGCGTCCAGCGTGCCGCCGTTCAACGCGGCCAGCGCGCCCAGCATCACGGCCTTGCCGCCGGGGCCCGCGCACAGGTCGAGCCAGCGCTCGTCCGAGCCCTCGACCGGCACGTTGGTCAGGGCGATCGCGCACAGCTGGCTGCCCTCGTCCTGCACGACGGCCAGGTGCTCGCGCAGCGGGTCGAGGTCGCCGGGGTCTCCGGAACCGGACTCCAGGTGCACGCCGTACGGCGAGTACGGGGCGACCTCGCCGCCGGTCATGGCGGCCAGCTCCTCCGCGCTCACCTCGCCCGGCCGGGCGGCGAGGTGCACCTCGGGACGGGTGTCGTCGGCCGCGAGCGCGTCGCGCAACGGCTCGTCCCGGCTGCCCAGCGCCTCCGCGAACGCTTGCGCGATCCACCGCGGGTGCGCGTTGGCCAGCGCGACGTGGCCGATCGGGTCGGTGTCCGGGTCCGGCGCCAGCTCGTCGACCCAGGACGCCTCGTCCTGCTCGGTGATCCGGCGCAGCACGGCGTTCACGAACCCGGCCGCGCCGGAGCCCTGCCCGGCGCGAACGAGGTCCACAGTGGACGCCACGGCGGCGTGCGCCGGGATCCTGGTGCGCAGCAACTGGTACGCGCCCAGCCGCAGCGCGTCCAGCAGCAGGCCGTCCACATCGGACAGCGGGCGGTCGGAGCACGCGCCGATCACCGCGTCCAGCAGCCCTTGGGCGCGCGCCGAGCCGTACGCGAGTTCGGTCGCCAGCGCCGCGTCGCGGCCGGTGATCCGCCGCTCGCGCAGCAGCTTGGGCAGCACGAGGTTCGCGTACGCGTCGCGCTGGCGCACGGCGCGCAGCGTGTCGAGCGCGGCGAGCCGTGCCGGGTCCTCGACGGGAGGACGCTCCGGGCCCACGCGCCGACGCGGCGGCGCGGGCTTGCGCGGCCGTGAGGGCCGAGAGGGTCGGGAGGAGGAATTGCCGTTCATGAGATCCGCTCCCCTGCCTCGACCCGGACGCCGCGCGCCCAGTCGGTCGCGGCCATTCGCTTCTTGCCCGGTGCCTGCACGTCGCCCAGCGCCACCGGGGTGGTCGCGGTGCCGACGAGCACCTGCTTGCGCCGCACCAGGAGTTCTCCCGGCGCCAACTTCTCCAGCGGTGCCTGATCGTTGTCGGCGGAGACGGGCGTGACCGGCCCCAGCTTGAGCCGTTCGCCGCGGAACTCGGCCCACGCCCCCGGATCGGGCGTCACGGCGCGCGCCAGCCGGTCGACCGCGACGGCGGGCGCGGTGAAGTCCAGCCGCGCGTCCTCGACGGTGATCTTGGGCGCGTAGCTGACGCCCTCGGCGGGCTGCTCGACCGCGCGCAGCGTGCCGTCCTCGATGCCGTCGATGGTGGCCAGCAGCAGCCCCGCGCCGCGCTCGGCGAACCGGGCCAGCAGCTCACCGGCGGTGTCGCGCGGGCGGGCCTCCTCGGTGATCGTGCCGAACACCGGACCCGCGTCGAGCGGCTTGACGATGCGGAACGTGGACGCGCCGACGACGTCGTCGCCGTTGCGCACCGACGCCTGCACCGGGGCCGCGCCGCGCCAGGCGGGCAGCAGCGAGAAATGCAGGTTCACCCAGCCGTGGACCGGGATGTCCAGCGCGGACTGCGGCAGCAGCGCGCCGTAGGCGACCACGGGGCACGCGTCCGGCGCGAGCTCGCGCAGCCGGGCCTGGAAGTCGGGGTCGCTCGCCTTGGCGGGCGTGAGCACCTCGATGCCGTGCTCGTCGGCCAGCGCGCCGACGGGCGAGCGTTCGAGGTGGCGGCCGCGGCCCGCCGGGGCGTCCGGGCGGGTGACCACCGCGACGACCTCGTGGCGCGACGACTCGATGAAGGCCTTGAGGGACGGCAGCGCCGGTTCGGGCGTGCCCGCGAAGACCAGGCGCACGGCTAGTGCCCCCCGAACAGCGGGTGCGGGCTCTGCTTGAGGATCGGGACCCCTCCGTCGAACCACTCGGCCTGGCGGATCTCGCGCATCGCCTGCTTGCGGGTCTCGGCGTCGAGCCGGTCCAGGAACAGCACGCCGTCCAGGTGGTCGGTCTCGTGCTGGATGCAACGGGCGAGGGTGTTCGTGCCCTCGACCTCGACGGGCTCGCCGTGCATGTTCCAGCCCTTGGCCACGACGTTCAGGTGGCGGCGGCAGTCCCAGCGCAGCTCGGGGATGGACAGGCAGCCCTCGGGGCCGTCCTGGAACTCGTCGCCGACGACGGTCCACGTGGGGTTGACCAGGTGTCCGGCGAAGCCGTCGACGTGGTAGGTGAACACCCGCAGGCCCACACCCAGCTGGGGCGCGGCCAGACCGGCGCCGCCCGCCTCGCTCATCGTGTCCCACAGGTCCTTGACCAGGATGCGCAGCTCGGCGTCGAAGTCGGTGACCTCGGCGGCAGCCGTGCGCAGCACCGGGTCGCCGAACAGCCGGATGGGTTGGACGGTCACGCACTCTCCTAGCACTGGGCGGACGGCCAGTCTAGGAGAGTCCTCGCGGCTCAGTGGTCGAGGCCGGTCCCGAGGAGCACGACGCCGAGCAGCGCGAGCAGGAAGTGGCCCAGGAAGCGGGCGGCGGTGACGACGCCGCGGGCCGCCGTGACGACGACGGCGGGGACGTGCGGGGTGGCGATCGTGGTGGTGACCATGGCGGGCTCCTCTTCGTCGGTGGTGCCACGATCTCCCGGTGGGCCGTGCGCGCGCGTCCACTTGGAGTAGCGGTCTCCGGTCATCCCCTGGTCGTAGGTCCGGAGGCAACACCCCGAGGGGTCGTGGACACGTACGGGTCATGAGGCTGAAGCACGGAGGTGACGACCTTGGTCGACAGACCTGACACGACCATCGCGCGCACCGACGGCCAACTGTGGGCACGGGGGGACGAGGCGGCGTTCGCCGAGCTGTACGACCGGCACGCCGAGGCGGTGTGGAACCACGCGTACCGGCTGACGGCGTCGTGGGCGACCGCGGAGGACCTGACGTCCGGCACGTTCCTGACGGCGTGGCGACGGCGGCACGAGGTCACGCTGGTGCGGGACAGCGCGCTGCCGTGGCTCTTCCAGGTGGCCGGGAACCTCGCGCACGGCGAGTTCCGGCGCAGGACGCGGTTCCGGCGGCTGCTGCGCCGGGTGCCGGTCGACGACGCCGTCCACGACCACGCGGACCACGTGGCCGAGTCCCTGGACGGCGACCGGCGGCTGCGGGCGGTGTTGCGGGCGGTGGCGGTGCTGCCGGTGTCGGAGCGCGAGGCCGTGGAACTGGTGCTGATCGGGGAACTGCCGGTCGCCGAGGCGGCCGTGCTGCTGGGACTGGCCGAGTCGAGCGTCCGCTCCCGGATCTCGCGGGCCCGGAGCAAGCTGCGACTCACGGTGGAGGAGACGAGATGAACGACACCGGACTGCCCCTGCCTCCTCGCCGGGCGCTGCCGCCGGACGTGCGGGAGCGGATGCGCCGCCGGGTGCTGGCCGAGGCTCCCGCCCGTCGCCGGGGGCCGGTCGTCGCGGCGGCCGCGGCGGCCGTGGTGCTGCTCGCCGGGGGTGGCGTCGTCTACCTCACGCGCGGCGGCGAGGGCGACCCGGCGGTCACCCCCGCCCGGCCCGATCCGACGAAGGTGGCCACGACCTACGGCAAGCCCGCCGACTCGGACGTCGCCAAGTGCGACGGGATGGCGTCGACCCTCTCGGTCACCATGCCCGGCAGGCGGATCCTGCTCGGCGACGGCCGGTTCTGCGAGATCACCTCCACGAAGGTGTCCGTGTCGAAGGCGGGCGTGGAGCCGACGCCGCTCGGGGACGCCGGCGCGGCGGTGCTGTGGAAGTCGCCGACCGGCGTGGTCGTGGGCCGGGCTCCCCAGGGCACCGAGGCGATGACGGTGGCGTCGAACCCGGCCTCCATCAGCGACGTGCCGAAGATCGCCGACCTGCTGCCCGGCGGCCTGTTCGTGCTCAGGACGGTCTACCCGGCCGACGTGCTCTCGTTCCGCTCCGGGGACACGACCACGACCGCGCCGCTGGTGGAGGCCGACGTGCCCGCGCCGGAACCGGCGGTCGCGAAGGACGTGTGGCCGAGCGGCATGAACGACCCGACCCACCCGGACAACCTGGTCGCGCGGTGCTTCGACCTGTGGTTGACCGACGGTCCACCGTTCCCCCGCGGGGCCCCGGCCTCGTTCGACGGCCCGACCGGGTGGCAGCCGAGCCTGCTGGTCGGGAAGGCCGACGCGGCGGGCGTGCTGGTGGTCTACCGGGACTCCGACACGGCCTACTGCGGGCTGCGCGACGGCGTCCTGGCCGACTTCCACTGGCCGACCGCGCGGGGCCGCGCCGGGCTGCCGTTCACGCTGGGGTTCGTGTCGGACGCGCCCGAGTCGGGCCTCACGGTGCTCGCGGGGGCCGTGGACCCGAAGGCCGTGACGCGGCTGGAGTTCACCGGTCCCGGCGGCGCGCACGCCGAGGCCGAACTGGGCGTCGGGGCGTTCGCCGTGAACCTGCCGGGCGTGTCCGGCCTGCCGGACATCACCGTGAAGGCGGTCGGGCGAGGCGGGAACGTGCTGTACGAGGGTCCGCTCGGGTGACCGTCAGCCGCGCGGACGCATGATCAGCGCGGCGACGTAGTAGGCGCACGGCTCGTCGCCGCCGTTGGCGAACCCGTGGACCTGGTCGGCCTCGAAGTAGGCGGAGTCGCCCGCTTCGAGGTCGACCACCCGGCCGTCCACGGCGAGCCGCAGGACGCCGTCCTCGACCACGACGTACTCGTGCGATCCCCTGGCGTACGAGGGGAACTCGCCCGCGTCGCACCCGGCGGGCAGGACGACCCGGACCAGCTCGAAGCCGACCCCGGCCACCACCGGCGACACCACGGCCTTCTCCCACCCGCCGGGGTGGGTCGACCGGTCCTGCTCGGCCCGCCGCCGCACCACCAGTCGGCGCTCGTCGTCGTCCTCCAGCAGGGCGACCAGCGACACCCCCAGCCCGTCCGCGATCCGCGCGAGCACCACCACCGTCGGCGCCTTCTCGGCGCGTTCGACCGCCGACAACATGCTCACGCTCACCGCGCACCGGTCGGCCAGCGCCGCGAGCGTCAGCCCGCGCTCGTCGCGGAGCCGGTGCACGCGCCTCGCCAGTCCTGCCAGGTCGAACATGGCGCTATAGTAGAACTGTGAGCACTATAGAGGAAATCGGGGACGGTCCGGTCATCCGCGACGCTCGGCCGGACGACCTGGCGGCGGTGGCCGCGATCTACGCGGACTACGTCGAGCACACCACCGTCACGTTCGCCGAGACCGCCCCCTCCGTGACCGAGTGGCAGGACCGCCTGGCCACGGGTCTGCCGTTCCTCGTCGCCGTGCTGGAGGACGAGGTCGTCGGGATGGCGTACTGCTCGCCGTGGAAGGCCAAGGCCGCCTACCGCCACACGGTCGAGAGCACCGTCTACCTCAGCCCGTCGGCCGCGGGCCGGGGCATCGGCACGGTGCTGCTCACCGCCCTGCTCGACCGCTGCGCCGCGGCGGGCTTCCACCAGGTCATCGCCGTCATCGCCGACAACGGCAACGCCGCGTCCGAGCGCCTCCACGAACGCTGCGGCTTCGTCCACGCCGGACGGCTGAGGGGCGTGGGCGTGAAGCACGGCAAGACCCTCGACACCGTGCTGCTCCAGCGCGACCTCACGTGATGGTGTGCAGGAACACGACCTCGTCGACCTGGCCGAGCAGGGTGTCGTCGATCGGGAAGTACCGGTAGGTGGGGGCCTTCCGCACCGCCAGTCCTTCCTGGAGGGTCCGCAGCGCCGACGCTTCGAAGAGGTGGTTGCCCGGCGGGAGGGCGTCGTGGAGGACGCCTTCGACGGTGTCCGCGGGCGGGGCCGGGACGTCCAGGTGGACGGCTTCGCCGAGCGCGGTCGCGACGACGCGGTAGTCCGGGCCCGCGACGTGGGCCCCGGCGGGGTTCCAGTGCAGGGTGGTCCGGACCGTCTCGCCGAACGGCATCTCGGCGACCCCGGTGCGCAGGTGCAGGTTGTGGCCGAACACGAGCGTCCGGCCGCGCTCGGCGATCGCCCGCAGGTTCTCGGCCATCATCTCGTCGCGGAGGGCGGACAGGCGCTGCCAGCGGTGCTCGGTGTCCTTGGCCATCGCCGAGTGGTACGCGAGCAGGCCCGCCGCCGTGCGGCCCGCGAGCGGGGCCTCGCCGAGGTCGTCGCGCGGGACCTCGCAGGCGAGGATCCGGCGCAGGTCGTCGGTGATCGCGCGCAGTTCGTGGACCCGCGGCTGCGAGCCGATCGACCGGGCGGGCTCCCGCGCCGCGGCGGGCTCGACCCACGGGTCGTCGGGGCCGAGCAGCCGGTCGATGTCGTCCCACTTCGGGAGATCGCCCACCTCGTGCTCGCGCAGGAAGTCGTGCAGCGCCCGGAGAGCCTCGCGCGGGCTGGGCGCGGCGGCCATCTCGGTGGGGGCGTCGAACCCGGCGAACCGCAGCCGGTCGGCGGGCGCGCGGTGCCGGTTCCGCTCGCGCATCCACCGCACCAGCTCGCGGTTGGCGGCCGACGCGCCGAAGTCGTGGGTGAAGCCCGTGGCCATGACCTCGTCCTCGTCGCCGTCGGCGCCGCCGACGTAGGCGTCGACGACCCGCCCGTGCCAGACGCTGGACTCGAGCGCGATGGACGTGAAGCCCGCGCGGTCCACGAGGGCGGCGAAGACGGCGTTGCGCAGGCGGCCGAACTCGTCCTCGCCGTGCGTGGGCTCACCGAACCCGAGCAGCCTCGGCGGGTGCGGCAGGGCCGCGATCCGGGCGGCGAAGGCGTCGGCGAACGCCTCGCGGTCACCGCTGAGCAGAGGGGTGGGGATGGTCATGGGCCGGTCCTTCCGTGGTCGGTTGACCAGCTCAACCGTATCGTTGAACATTTGGTTGAGACTTCTTCCGGCCTTGCTCGCCTGTGGCGCGGGCCAACCTTCAACAACGGGGTGACCCTGATGCGTCCGGTAGACCTGGCGCGACGCCACGGCCTGTCCACCCAGGCGGTCCGCAACTACGAGGAAGCAGGCCTCCTCCCACCCGCCGACCGCTCCGACTCGGGCTACCGCCAGTACACCCCGCGCCACGCCCTGGCCCTGGACGCCTTCCTGGCCCTGGTCCCCGGCCACGGCCACGCCGTGGCGAGCGCGATCATGGTCGCCATCAACACCGGCAGGCCCGACGACGCCCTGGACCTGATCGACCGCAGCCACGCGGGCCTGGTCCAGGCGCGCGCGATCGTCGACACGGTGGAAACGAGCCTGAGGGACATCACGGTCCACGCGTGGGACGGCCCCCCACTCCCGATCGGCCCCCTGTCCCACCACCTGCGCCTACGCCCGGCAACCCTCCGCCGCTGGGAACACCACGGCCTCCTACGCCCGGACCGCGACCCCCAGGGCCACCGCCGCTACACGACGACCGACGTCCGCGACGCCCACCTCATCGCCCAACTCCGCAAAGCGGGCCACCCGATCCCCGACATCCGCCGCCTGCTCGCCGAACTCCAGGACACCCACGACCCGGCCAGGATCACCGAAGCACTGGCAACCCGCAGACACACCCTCAACACCCGCTCCCGCGCGATGCTCACGGGCGCGGCGGCCCTGACCCGCTACCTGGACACCTGACCCGGCGAGCCGAGGGGAGTTGCCGCAGGCTGGCGTTCATGGGGCGCTGGGGCGCTGGGGCGCTGGGGCGCTGGGGCGCTGGGGCGCTGGGGCGCTGGGGCCGAGCGTCGTCCGCCTCGACAACGCCAGTCGGGATCGCCGGTCGGAAGTCGGCAACAACCCAGCGCGGGCTGGGAAGCCATCCCCCGCGAGATCAGCAATCCACTGCCCAGCCCTTCCGGCCCAGCCCTTCCGGCCCAGCCCTTCCGGCCCAGCCCTTCCGGCCCAGCCCTTCCGGCCCAGCCCTTCCGGCCCAGCCCTTCCGGCCCAGCCCTT
>NZ_JBHYHC010000053.1:0-24374 GCF_042738955.1 Umezawaea sp. NPDC059074 | reverse complement strand
CCGGCCGTACGCCTACGGCGTCGGCCACACGACTCGGGCCGCGCCGCCTCCCCTGCGGGTGGTTTCGGCGGCTGCTCGCCAGCGGCCGTCTGGGAGGCGTTCTACGCCTGTGGTCGCGCCGATCTCGGTGGTGGAGGTGAACTTGTGGCCCAGGGCCTGGAGGGCGGTGGCTTCGGGAGTGGATAGGAAGGCGGTTTCGGCTTGCGTGGTGGTGCTGTTGCGTTGGGAGGCTCTAGGGGCCGCGATGGCCTGCACCAAGGGCAGGTGGCGGTCTAGTTTGCCTGCCAGGACCTGGAGGACCGTGGTGATGATGCTGGCTCCGCCAGGTGAGCCGACGGCGAGGACGGCCTTGCCGTGGTCGAGGACGATGGTCGGGGCCATCGAGGAGCGCGGGCGTTTGCCGGGGCCGGGCAGGTTCGGGTCCGGGGTGCCCGGCGTGACCGGGGTGAAGGAGAAGTCGGTCAGCTCGTTGTTGAGCAGGAAACCGCGGCCCGGCACGACGATGCCGCTGCCGCCCTCCTGCTCGATGGTCAACGTGTACGCCACGACGTTGCCCCACCGGTCCGCGGTCGTCAGGTGCGTGGTGTGCTCGCCCTCGTACGGTGTCGGGGCGGCCGCGCCGACCGTCGCGCACGCCGCCGGGTTCCGCGGGTCGCCGGGCGCGACCGGGCTGGTGAGCACCTTGTCCGGCGAGATCAGGCAGGCGCGGCTGTCCGCGAACCGCTGCGACAGCAGCTCCCGCGTCGGCACGTCCACGAACGCCGGGTCGCCGACCCAGCGGTTGCGGTCGGCGAACGACAACCTGCTCGCCTCCAGGAACCGGTGCAGGTACTGCGTCGACGACAGCGCCCCGACGTCCACGCCCTCCAGGATGTTCAGCGCCTCGCCGACGGTCGTGCCGCCGGACGACGGCGGCGCCATCCCGTACACGTCCAGGCCGCGGTAGCTCGTGCGGCTCGGTTCCCGCTGCGGCGCGGTGTAGCGGGTGAGGTCGGCCTTCGTCAGGTCGCCCGGCCGCACGACCCGCGTCGCCGCCGGGTCGACCGGGGGCTTGCGCACGGTCTTGACCAGGTCGTCGCCGATCGGGCCGCGGTAGAACGCGTCCACGCCGCGGCGGCCGATCTCGCGGTAGGTGTCCGCCAGGTCGGGGTTGCGGAAGCGGGTGCCGACCGCCGGGGCCGCGCCCTGCGGCAGGTACAGCGCCCTCGTCGACGGGAAGTCCGCGAACCGGGCGGCGTTGTTGGTGATCTGGGTGTTGAACGTCGCGTCGACCGTGAAGCCCTCGCGCGCGATCCGCTCGGCCGGGGCCATCGCCTCGCGCAGCGACAGCGTGCCCCACCGCCGCAGCGCTTCCTGCCACGTCCGGGGCGTGCCGGGAACGCCGACCGACAGGCCGCTCGTCACGGCCTGGTCGAACGGGATCGCGACCCCGTTCTCCACGAACAGCTTGTCGGTCGCCGACGCGGGCGCGGTCTCCCGGCCGTCCACAGTGGACACCCGACGGGTGCGGGCGTCGTAGTGCACGAGGAACCCGCCACCGCCGATGCCCGCGGAGAACGGGTCGGTCACGCCGAGCGCGGCGGCCGTGGCCACGGCGGCGTCGACCGCGTTGCCCCCTCGGCGCAGCACGTCGACGCCGACCTGCGAGGCGTCCGGGTCGATGCTGGAGACCGCGCCTCCCCAGCCGGTGGCCTCGGGGACGCGCGGCGGGGCCTGGGTGGCGTGCGCGGTCCCCGGCAGCAGGATGGTCGACGCGACGAGCGCGCCCGCGAGCAGACGGATCATGGCCCTATTCGTACCCGACGACGCCCCGGTCACAGCACCTCCAGCGGGTCCAACTTCACGCGAACGGGGTCGGGGTCCTTGCGGGCGCTGCGCACGCCGAGCGCCTCCGCCAGCCCCGCGGCCAACGCCCGCCCCTCGGCACGGGACACCCGGACCAGCGCCCGTTCCTTCGCGCCCTCCTCGTCCAGCGGCACCGGGCCGAGCACCTCGCCGCTGGGGGGCAGCCGCAGCTCGTCCAGCAGCGCCGCGACGGCGTCCGGCGAGCCGTCCACGGTCGCCATCCGCACGGCGGGCGGGAACCCCAGTTCGGCGCGCGCGGCCAACTCCTGCCGGGCGTGCCACACCGGGTCCCACCGCACCAGCGCCTGCACGGGGGCCAGCACCGAATCGGCGATCACCACGACCCGCCCGCCGTCGACGCCCTGCTTCGCCAGCGCGGCGGCCGTCATCCAGCGCCGCAACGCCTCCTCGGCCGCCCGCAGGTCCGCGCGCCCGAGCAGCGACCAGCCGTCGAGCAGCAGCACCGCGCCGTACCCGCCCTCGGCCACCGGCTCGGCCCCCGGCGTCGCCACGACCAGCGCGGGCTTGCCGGGCACCGACGCCAGCACCTCGTCCGCGCCGGACGTGCGCACCGGCACGCCCGCGAACGCCCGCCCCAGCTCCTCGGCGGTCCGGCGGGCGCCGACGATCTGCGCGCGCAGCTTCCGCGACCCGCACGCCGGGCACCGGTACGCGGCCTCCGTCGCCCCGCACCACCGGCAGTACGGCGGGCGCGGCACACCGTCGTCCGACCCGCCCGGCAGCGCCAGCGGGCCCGCGCACCGGCGGCACCGGGTGGGCGCGCGGCAGCTCCCGCACGCCAGCGCGGGCACGTACCCGCGCCTCGGCACCTGGATCAGCACCGGGGACTTCGCCGCCAGCGCGGCGCGCGCCGCCTCGAACGCGATCGACGGCAACCGCGCCGACCGGGCGGCAGCGTCCTTGACCTCCTGCCAGTCGCTGTCACCGACGGCCGCGACCCGCGGCGCGGCGGTGCGCAGCGTCTCGCGCGCGGCGACGACCTCGTGCGCCCACCCGCTCTCCACGAGCAGCTGCGCCTCCGCAGTGCGGGCGAACCCGCCCGCGAGGAACGCCGCGCCCGTCAGGTGGGCGCGCTGCACCAGCACGTCCCGCACGTTCGGGTACGGCATCCGCGGCTCGGAGTGCAGGTCGTCGCCGTCGTCCCACACCACGACCAGCCCGAGGTCCGCGACCGGCGCGAACGCCGCCGCCCTCGTGCCGATCACGACCCGCACCGCACCGCGCCGCACCGCGAGCCACCGCTTGTACCGCTCCGACGGCCCGAGGTCGGCCGACAGCGTCACGACGCCCGCCTCCCCCACCAGGGCCGCGCAGGCCGCGTGCAGCCTCGTCACGTCCCGGTGGTCCGGCACCACGAGCAGCACGCCCTTGCCGGTGCTCGCGACCGTCGCCGCCGCCTCGGCCAGCCGCGCGGGCCAGTCCTCGGCGGGCAGCGCCTGCCACACCGCGCGCGCCGTGCGCCCGGACAGCAGCGCGTCCAGCAGGTTCGGCCCGAAGGGGTACCGCGTCCACCCCGCCGCCACCGGGACCTCCGGCGGCGGCGCGGGCTCCGGCGACGCCTGCGCCTCCGCCCGCGCGTGCCGCGGCGGGATCGCCATCCGCAGCACGTCGATCAGCGTGCCCGCGAACCGGTCCGCGACCACCCGCGCCAGCTCCGCCACCTCCGGCGACAGCACCGGCTCCGGTGACGTCACCCGTTCCAGGTACGTCAGCTTCTTGCCGTACTCCGAGCTCTCCACCCGTTCGAGGAGGTACCCGTCGACGAGCTGCCCGGCGAACCGGACCCGCACCCGGCACCCCGGCACCGCGTCCGCCTCCTGGTCCGCCGACACCTGGTAGTCGAACGCCCGGTCCAGGTGCGCGAGCGGCACATCCACACAGACGCGCGCGACCGGCAGCACCTCGGCCGGGGTGCGTTCACCCCGTCTCGCCGTCGCTTTGCTCGCCATGCCCTTTGGTCTACCAGAGGGGTACGACAGTCTGGCGCTCGGACCGAAGTTGCCCTCCCCTCACCGCCACTGTGCACAGTGGACGGCCGTCCCTGAACGGAGAACCCCGGAGATGCGCCTGATCCTGCTGTGCGGCCTGCCAGGCTCCGGCAAGACCACCCTGGCCAAGCGGCTCGCGGTGGACCTGCCCGCGGTCCGGCTGTCCCCGGACGAGTGGTTGACCACGCTGGAGGTCGACCTGTTCGACGAGCCCTTCCGCGCCAGGCTCGAGACCGCGTTCCGCCGCCACGCCCGCGACCTGCTCGCGCTGGGCCTCACGGTGGTGCTGGAGAGCGGCTTCTGGACGCGCGCGGAACGGGACCAACTGCTGCGCGAGGGCCGTGCCCTCGGTGCCGCGGTCGAACTGCGGTACCTGGACGTCCCGCTGGACGAACTGGCCCGACGTCTGGAGGCCCGCGCGAGCGAGCCGGGCGAGGTCACGATCAGCCGGACAACGCTGGAGGGCTACGCCACCCTGTTCGAGCCACCGGACGCGGCCGAAATCGCCCGGTTCGACCCGCCCGCGGTCTGATCAGGTCGTCTTGCGGACCAGACCGGTGAAGCCCGCGACGAACAGCGTGGCGAACGCCCAGGCCAGGGCTTGCAGCAGCCAGGTCGCGACGACGACGAACTGACCGAGACCCGTGGTGGTGAGGACCTGGCAGCGCTGCTGGGTGTCGGGTTTCACCAGCGGGGTGGCCGCGTTGAGGGCCAGGCCGATCTGCTCGACCGCGGAGCACGGGCCGGTGGCCGCTCGGGTGAGGCCCGCCGGGCCCGCGACGGCCGTCACCAGGACGACGGCGGTGGCCAGGGTGGCCGCCAGCCACAGCAGGGCGATGGCCGGGCGGTAGCCGTAGCCGACCGTGGCGCCGGTGACGCGGTGCCACAGCCTGCCCCACCGGGTCAGCCTGCCCCGCCGGAGCAGGTCCTTCTGCTGGGCCACGCGGATGCGGCGGACGTCCCGCTCGTTGCCCGCGGCCTGGTGGGCGGCGGCCAGCTGGAGGTACGGCTGGCTGGCGTAGCGCTGGGTGCGCGTCGCGAGCAGCTCCAGCCAGTCGTCCAGCGACGCGCGGCGCGGGACGCCGACGTAGGTCAGGCCGTCGAGGGAGACGCGGCCGTCGGCGAAGTCGGCCCGGAGCAGGAGTTCCATGCCGACGCGGACGTGCTTGAGGTCCAGGGCGATCGGGCCGGAGGCGCGGCCGTCCAGGACGAGTTGGCCGCCGATGCGGGACCCGCGCATGCGCACGGTGCGGTGCGGGGGCGCGGTGCTCGTGGCGCGGAACCCGCCGTCGAGGAACACGTTCTGCTCGACCTGGAGGTCCACTGCGAGCAGCGCGCCCTCGTCGTGGGCGAGGTCCGCGCCGCCGCAGCGGAGGTTGCCGCCGATCCGGGCCCCGTCCAGCCGGACGACGCCCCTGGCGCGCAGGTCGGTCAGGAACACCTCGCCGCCGACCCGGAGTCTCGGGGCGTGCAGGGCGTACTGCGCGCCCGTCAGATGAGCGCCGGACAGGCCCAGGTGGCCGCCGAGGTGGGCTTCGGCCAGGTCGACGGCCCAGTCGTGCTCGCCGCCGTCCAAGCGCGCGTTCCGGAGCAGCAGGTAGTGGTCCAGGCGCAGCCACGCGGCGCTGACGGCGGGCGCGACCAGGCCGCTGAGGTCCACAGAGGACAGAGAGGCGCGGTCGAGCAGCACCGGGCTGTCGGTGCGGCAGTCGACGAGGACGAGCGGGCGCTTCGACTGGACGTCGGCCAGGTCGAGGACGCCGTCGAGGCGGGCGTCGCGCAGTCGAATACCGCGCGGATCGAGGTCGTCGGCGATGAGCAGATCACGGATCGACGACGCCGTGATCGACTCGCCTTTCAGGTCGACGAACTCGCCGTCGCCGAGCCGTTGTTCAACGCCCATGCGACAAACCTATCGTCCCGCTGTCGAAATAGGACCGTGATCGAGTGTGGGAGCGCGCCCACGAATACCCCGCGAAAAAGCAAAAAGCACGGCGGCCAGGCCGCCGTGCTTTACGCGAGAGTAAAATAGGAAACTCAGGCCCCTGCGGCCTGGCGGAGGGCGTCCGCGCGGTCCGTGTGCTCCCAGGGCAGGTCGATGTCCGTGCGGCCGAAGTGGCCGTACGCGGCGGTCGGCGCGTAGATCGGCCGCAGCAGGTCGAGGTCGCGGATGATCGCGGCGGGCCGGAGGTCGAAGACCTCGTTGATGGCCTGCTGGATCTTCAGCGGGTCGACCGTCTCGGTGCCGAATGTTTCGACGAAGAGACCGACAGGCGAAGCCTTGCCGATCGCGTACGCGACCTGCACCTCGATGCGCGTCGCCAGGCCCGCGGCCACGGCGTTCTTGGCCACCCACCGCATGGCGTACGCCGCGGAACGGTCCACCTTGGACGGATCCTTGCCGGAGAACGCGCCGCCGCCGTGCCGGGCCATGCCGCCGTAAGTATCGACGATGATCTTGCGCCCGGTGAGGCCCGCGTCACCCATGGGCCCGCCGATGACGAAGCGGCCGGTCGGGTTCACCAGCAGCCGCACGTCGGAGGTGTCGAGGCCGAGGTCGGCGATCTCCGGCGCGACCACGTTCTCGCGGATGTCGACGCCCAGCAGCTTCTCCAGGTCGATGCCGTCCGCGTGCTGCGTCGACACGACCACGGTGTCCAGCCGCACGGGCTGGTCACCGGCGTACTCGATGGTGACCTGGGTCTTGCCGTCCGGGCGCAGGTACGGCACCGAGCCGTCCTTGCGGACCGCGGTCAACCGGCGCGACAGGCGGTGCGCCAGCGCGATCGGGAGCGGCATCAGCTCGGGCGTGTCGGTGCACGCGTAGCCGAACATCAGGCCCTGGTCGCCCGCGCCCTGGCGGTCGATCTCGTCGGAGGAGTCGGAGACCCGCTCCTCGTACGCGGTGTCGACGCCCTGCGCGATGTCCGGCGACTGCGAGCCGATGGCGACGTTCACGCCGCACGAGTGCCCGTCGAAGCCCTTGGCCGACGAGTCGTAGCCGATCTCGAGGATCTTCTCCCGCACGATGGACGGGATGTCCGCGTAGGCCTCGGTGGTCACCTCGCCCGCGACGTGGACCTGACCGGTCGTCACCAGCGTCTCCACGGCCACGCGGGAGCGCGGGTCCTTGCTCAGCAGTGCGTCCAGGATCGAGTCGCTGATCGCGTCGCAGATCTTGTCCGGGTGTCCCTCGGTGACGGACTCACTGGTGAACAGCCTGCTGGCGTGCTGGCTCACGGCGCTACCTCAAACCTTCGAATTCTGCGCTGGGACGGTGTCAAGCTTAACGAGCGTTCGGGTACGACCGTGTCAAGGTTCGACCAGAACTCGCACGGCATCCCACAGAACGGCACCGAGTTGCGCCTTCGAGCCGTGTGGGATACGACGTTCGGCTCCGTCGGCGGACAGCAGCCAGCCCGCGTTGTCCTCGACCTCGAACGCCTTGCCGTCGCCGACCGCGTTGACGACCAGCAGGTCGCAGCCCTTGCGCTTGAGCTTCGCGCGGCCGTAGTCGAGGACGTCCGTCCCCTCGTCGCCGGTCTCCGCGGCGAACCCGACGACGATCTGCCCTGGTCGACGGTGTTCGACGAGTTCCGCGAGGATGTCCGCGTTGCGGGTCAGCGCGATCGGGTCGGGGTCGCGGTCGGTCTTCTTGATCTTGTGGCCGACCAGCGAAACAGGGCGGAAGTCCGCCACCGCGGCGGCCATGACCACCACGTCCGCGGTCGCGGCGACCTCGTGCATCGCGACCCGCAGCTCCTCCGCCGCCCCGACCTGCACCACGTCCACGCCCGCGGGAGCGACCAGGTCGGCGGTGTGCGCCGAGACGAGCGTCACCCTCGCGCCGCGCTGCGCGGCGACCCTGGCCAGCGCGTACCCCTGCCTGCCGGACGACCGGTTGCCGAGGAAGCGGACCGGGTCCAGCGGTTCACGGGTGCCGCCCGCCGACACGGCGACGTGCAGGCCCTCCAGGTCGCGGGGCAGGGCGTCGGACCGTGCGAGCAGGAGCTTCGCCAGCTCCACGATCTCGGACGGCTCGGGCAGCCTGCCCTTGCCGGTGTCCTTGCCGGTCAGCCTGCCGCTGGCGGGCTCGGCGACGACGACGCCGCGGGACCGCAGCAGCGCCACGTTGGCCTGGGTGGCGGGGTGCTCCCACATCTCGGTGTGCATCGCGGGCACCAGCAGGACCGGGCACCGGGCCGTGAGCAGGGTGTTCGTCAGCAGGTCGTCCGCGAGGCCGCCCGCCGCCTTGGCGATCAGGTTCGCCGTCGCGGGCGCCACGACCACCAGGTCGGCGGTCTGGCCGAGCCGCACGTGCGGCACCTCGGGCACGTCCTCGAACACCCCGGTGTGCACCGGCTGCCCCGAAAGCGCCTCGAAAGTCGCCGCGCCGACGAACCTCAGCGCGCCCTCGGTCGGCACGACCCGGACGGAGTGACCCGACTCGGTCAGCCTCCGCAGCACCTCGCACGCCTTGTACGCGGCAATGCCCCCGCCGACCCCGAGGACTACTCGGGGGCGAACAGGGGCATCCGGGTGGAGCTGGGCCGTCACTCGCCCTCGGTGTGCTCGAGCAGACCCGCGTGGATCTCCCGGAGCGCGATGGAGAGCGGCTTCTCGCGCGGGCCCGGCTCGACGAGGGGGCCGACGTACTCGAGCAGGCCCTCGCCCAGCTGGGCGTAGTAGTCGTTGATCTGGCGTGCGCGCTTGGCGGCGTAGATCACCAGCGCGTACTTCGAGCTGACCTGCTCGAGCAGGTCGTCGATGGGCGGGTTGGTGATGCCCTCTGGCGAACCCGTCAGCTGGCCCAGCTCGGTGTGCGTGGTCACTCGTCAACGCTCCTGCGGTTGTGTTTCGGCTGGGTCGTCCCGTGCCACTCGGCGGTCGAAGGAGATGCCGGGCACCGGGCCGACCACCAAGTTTAGCAAGTCGCGGGCCGCCGAGCGCACATCGGCGTTGACGACGACCTCGTCGAACTCCTTCTCGGCCGCCATCTCGTCCCTGGCGATCTCGAGCCTGCGCTCGATCACGGCCGGGTCCTCGGTCCCGCGGCCGACCAGCCGGTCCACCAGGTGCTCCCACGAGGGGGGCGCCAGCATGACCAGCTGGGCTTCCGGCATCGTGGCCCTGACCTGCCGCGCGCCCTGCAACTCGATCTCCAGCAGGGACGGCGTGCCGGACTCCAGGGCCCGCAGCACGGGGGCCTTGGGGGTCCCGTAGCGGTTGCCCGCGAACTCGGCGTGCTCCAGGAACTCGCCAGCGGCGACCATCCGGTCGAACTCGACGACGTCGACGAAGTGGTAGTGCTCCCCGTCGACCTCGCCCGGCCTCGGCTTCCTGGTGGTCACCGAGACGCTGAAGTGCACGTGCACCGGCCCCTGGCGGCGGAGCTCGGCCAGCACGCTGGACTTGCCCACGCCGGACGGGCCGGAAAGTACGGTGAGGCGGGGCCGGGCAGATGAGCCCGACCCCGCCTCGGTGCCACTACTCACTCGCTGCTGAACTCGGCGAGCAGCGCCTTGCGCTGACGGTCGCCCAGGCCACGCAGACGACGGCTGGTAGCGATCTCGAGCCGCTCCATGATCTGCGCCGCGCGAACCTTGCCGACGCCCGGAAGAGCCTCGAGCAGCGCGGACACCTTCATCTTGCCCAGGATCTCGTCGCTCTCGGCGGCCTTGAGCACATCGGTCAGGTTCGTGCCGCCACGCTTGAGGCGCTCCTTGAGCTCAGCCCGAACGCGGCGAGCGGCAGCAGCCTTCTCCAGCGCTGCGGCCCGCTGCTCCTCGGTAAGCTGGGGAAGGGCCACGATATCCTCCGTGGTGTGGGAATTTAATTCTGGGATCTGTGCCGCGACCGTACCGACCTCAATTGCCTGGGTACAACGCGGGTCCGGAAGTCGATGGGTTTTGCTAAGACCCTTGCTTTCAACTTCGGCCCCAACCCAGTCGGGGTTGAGCTTTCCAGCGATCAGTTGGTGCGCGGCGAGGGGTAGTAGTACCAACTCGCACCGACGGTCCCGTCACCGCCTCCGGTAACGCGATGACCACGACCTGTGTGGTATGCGCACCTCGGGCGATCGAGCCGCCGGTGGCGTGGACCGTACCAGGGAACGTTTGCCCAGGTGAGCGGACCTCGGCCAGCGTGTCGAAAACGGACAGGGCCGCCTCACCGGCGCTGAGCGCCCGTGAGACGGCCCTGAGTGCCGTTTCGGGGACCTAGGACACCTCGGCACGTACGCGCAGCGCAGCGGCCCGCAGGGGGGCCGTACCGGGCCCGTGGCGCAGCACGTCCCGCGACGTCGTGGGCAGAACGCCCCGCAGCTCCGCGCCGAAGAGCCTGCGCAGATCGGCGGTGGTGCCGCCCTGCGCGCCGAAGCCCGGAGCGAGGACCGGGCCGTTCAGCGCGGACAGGTCGACGTCGAGCTCCGCCAGGGTCGCCCCGATGACCAGCCCGACGTCGCCCAGCGGCTCGGCGCCCGCGTTGGCCTCGGCCGCGCCGTCCACGATCGACTGCGCCACCGTGCGCCCGTCGGGCAGGAGCGCGCCCTGCACGCCCGCGCCCTCCGGGTTCGACGTGCGGGCGAGCACGAACACGCCGCGCCCGTGCGCCCGCGCCGCCTCGATCGCCGGGTCCAGGGACCCGAAGCCGAGGAACGGCGAGACCGTGACGGCGTCGCCCGCGAGCGGCGACCCCTCGGTCAGGTAGGCGGCCGCGTAGGCCGCCATGGTCGAGCCGATGTCCCCGCGCTTGGCGTCCACGAGCACCAGCGTGTCCGCGTCCCGCAGGCCCGCGATCACCCGCTCCAGCACCGCCACGCCCTTCGAGCCGTACGCCTCGAAGAACGCGGACTGCGGCTTCACCAGCGACACGTGGCCGCCGAACGCCTCGACGCAGGTGAGCGCGAACCGCTCCAGCCCGGAGACGTCCTGGGGCAGGCCCCACTCGGCCAGCAGCCCCGGATGCGGGTCGATGCCCACGCACAGCGCGCCGCGCTCGGCGACCGCTTTCGCCAGCCTGGTCCCGAAAGTCACTCGGCGCCCTCCTTCAGGAGGGAGGCCTGGAGCGACTGGAGGGAGCGCACGCCGATGTCGCCGCGGATGGCCGCCTCGATGCCGTGCACGGCCGCGGCCGCGCCCTGGATCGTGGTGACGCACGGGATGTCCTTGGCGACGGCGGCGGTGCGGATCTCGTAGCCGTCGATGCGCGGGCCGCTGTTGCCGTACGGGGTGTTGATGATCATGTCGACCTCACCCGCGAGGATGATGTCCACGATGTTCTCCACGCCGTCGAAGTGCTTGCGCACCACCGTGCACGGGATCCCGTTGCGGCGCAGCACCTCCGCCGTGCCGGACGTCGCGAGCACCTCGAAGCCGAGGTCGGCGAGCCGCTTCACCGGGAAGATCATCGCGCGCTTGTCGCGGTTCGCGACGGACACGAAGACCTTGCCCGACGTCGGCAGCGAGCCGTAGGACGCGGTCTGCGACTTGGCGAACGCCATGCCGAACGACACGTCGATGCCCATGACCTCGCCGGTCGACTTCATCTCCGGGCCGAGCAGCGAGTCGACGCCCTTGCCCTCGCGGGTGCGGAAGCGGTGGAACGGGAGCACGGCCTCCTTGACCGACACCGGCGCGTGCGCGGGCAGCTTGGCCCCGTCGCCGTTGGCGGGCAGGATCCCCTCGCCGCGCAGCTCCTTGATGGTGGTGCCGAGCATGATCCGGGCGGCGGCCTTGGCCATCGACACGGCGGTCGCCTTGGACACGAACGGCACCGTGCGGGACGCGCGGGGGTTCGCCTCCAGGACGTAGAGCACGTCGTCCTTGAGCGCGTACTGGACGTTGAGCAGGCCGCGCACGCCGATGCCCTTGGCGATGGCCTCGGTGGAGCGGCGGACGGCGTCGATGTCCGTCTCGCCCAGGGTGATGGGCGGCAGCGTGCAGGCGGAGTCGCCGGAGTGCACGCCCGCCTCCTCGATGTGCTCCATCACGCCGCCGATGAACACGTCCGTGCCGTCGTAGAGCGCGTCGACGTCGATCTCGATGGCGTCGTCCAGGAACCGGTCGACCAGCACCGGGTGCTCCGGGCTGACCTCGGTCGCGCGGGCGATGTAGCCGGCCAGCGAGTCCTCGTCGTAGACGATCTCCATGCCGCGCCCGCCGAGCACGTACGAGGGCCGCACGAGCACCGGGTAGCCGATCTCGTCGGCGATGGCCTTGGCCTCGTCGAACGAGGTCGCCATGCCGTACTTCGGCGCGGGCAGCCCGGCGTCGGTGAGCAGCTTGCCGAACGCGCCGCGCTCCTCGGCCAGGTGGATCGCCTCCGGCGGGGTGCCCACGATCGGCACGCCCGCGTCGGCGAGCCGCTGCGCGAGGCCCAGCGGGGTCTGGCCGCCGAGCTGCACGATCACGCCCGCGACCGTGCCCGAGCGCTGCTCGGAGTGCACGACCTCGATGACGTCCTCGAACGTGAGCGGCTCGAAGTACAGCCGGTCCGAGGTGTCGTAGTCGGTGGAGACGGTCTCCGGGTTGCAGTTGACCATGACGGTCTCGAACCCGGCCGCGCGCAGCGCCATGGCCGCGTGCACGCAGGAGTAGTCGAACTCGATGCCCTGGCCGATGCGGTTGGGCCCGGAGCCGAGGATCAGGACCTTCTCGCGCTCGCGCTGCTCGGTCACCTCGGTCTCGGCGTCGGGGTCCAGCTCGTAGGCCGAGTAGTGGTACGGCGTCTTGGCCGCGAACTCGGCCGCGCAGGTGTCCACGGTCTTGTAGACCGGTCGGACCCCCAGGCGGTGCCGCAGCGTCCGCACGCCGTCCTCACCGGCCAGCTCGGACCGCAGCACGGCGATCTGCCGGTCGGACAGCCCGGCCCGCTTCGCCTTGCGCAGCAGGGTCTCGTCGAGCACCGGGGCGGTCTCGATCTCGCCGCGCAGCTCGTTGAGCCAGGCGATCTGCTCGATGAACCACGGGTCGATGCCGGAGGCCTCGTGCACCTGCTCGATGGTCGCGCCGAACCGCAGCGCGCGGTCGACCGTGTAGAGCCGACCGTCGTGGCCCGCGCCCAACGCCTCCAGGAGCCCTTCGAGGGTCGTCCCCTCCGGGTCCGGGCGCGTCCAGAAGCCCGCGTCCTTGGTCTCCATGGAGCGCATGGCCTTGCCGAGGGCCTCGACGAAGTTGCGGCCCATGGACATGGCCTCGCCGACGGACTTCATCGTCGTGGTCAGCGTGGGGTCGGCGCCGGGGAACTTCTCGAACGCGAACCGCGGGATCTTCACGACCACGTAGTCCAGCGTCGGCTCGAAGCTCGCCGGGGTCTCGCCGGTGATGTCGTTGCGGATCTCGTCCAGCGAGTAGCCGATCGCCAGCTTGGCGGCGATCTTGGCGATCGGGAAGCCCGTCGCCTTGGACGCCAGCGCGGACGACCGCGACACGCGCGGGTTCATCTCGATGACGACCATGCGGCCGGTCGACGGCTCGATCGCGAACTGGATGTTGCAGCCGCCGGTGTCGACGCCGACCTCGCGGATCACGTCGATGCCGACGTTGCGCATGTGCTGGAACTCGCGGTCGGTCAGCGTCATCGCGGGCGCGACGGTGACCGAGTCGCCGGTGTGCACGCCCATCGGGTCGATGTTCTCGATGGAGCAGACGACCACGACGTTGTCGTTGCGGTCGCGCATCAGCTCCAGCTCGTACTCCTTCCAGCCGAGCACGCTCTCCTCGATGAGCACCTCGGTGACCGGCGACTCCGCGAGGCCGGTCGCGGCGAGCCGCTCCAGCTCCTCGGGGGTGTGCGCCATGCCGGAGCCCAGGCCGCCCATGGTGAACGACGGCCGGATGACGACCGGCAGCCCGAGGTCGGCGACGGTCTCGCGGACCTCCTCCATCGACTTGCACACGGCGCTGCGCGGCACCTCGGCGCCGATCTTGCGGACCAGCTCCTTGAAGATCTGCCGGTCCTCGCCGCGGTTGATGGCGTCGATGTCCGCGCCGATCAGCTCGACGTTGTACTTCTCCAGCACGCCGCGCTCGTGCAGCGCGATGGCCGTGTTGAGCGCGGTCTGGCCGCCCAGCGTCGCCAGGATGGCGTCCGGGCGCTCGATCGCGATGACCTTCTCGACGAACTCGGCCGTGATCGGCTCGATGTAGGTCGCGTCGGCGAACTCGGGGTCGGTCATGATCGTGGCGGGGTTGGAGTTCACCAGGCTGACCCGGATGCCCTCCTCCCGCAGCACGCGGCAGGCCTGGGTGCCGGAGTAGTCGAACTCGCACGCCTGGCCGATGACGATCGGGCCGGACCCGATCACCAGGACGTGCTTGATGTCAGTGCGCTTCGGCATCAGCGGGCCTCGCTCATCATGGTCGCGAACTCGTCGAACAGGGGCGCGGCGTCGTGGGGACCGGCCGCGGCCTCGGGGTGGTACTGCACGCTGAACGCCGGGACCTCGAGCGCGCGGACGCCCTCGATGGTGTCGTCGTTGGGGCAGTAGTGGCTCAGCAGGACGCGGCCGAAGTCGGAGGCGAACTCCTCCCCCGGCTCGCCCTCCAGCGCGAACCCGTGGTTCTGCGCGGTGATGGCGACCTTGCCGGTCTTCACGTCGATCACCGGGATGTTGATGCCGCGGTGGCCGTAGCGCATCTTGTACGTGTCGCGGCCCAGCGCGCGGCCCAGGATCTGGTTGCCGAAGCAGATGCCGAACAGCGGGATCCGCCGCTCCAGCACGGCCTTCGTCAGCTCGACCGCGTGCGTCTGCGTCGCCGGGTCGCCGGGGCCGTTGGACAGGAAGACGCCGTCGGCCCCGACCGCCAGCAGGTCGTCCACAGTGGACGTCAGCGGCAGCACGTGCACCTCGATGCCGCGCGCCGCCATCATCCTGGGGGTGTTCGACTTGATGCCGAGGTCGAGCGCGGCCACGCGGAAGCGCTTCTCGCCGACCGCCGGGACCACGTAGGGCTCCGCCGTGGTGACATCGCCCGCGAGGTCGGAGCCCTTCATCGGCGGGCTGTCCAGCACGCGGCCCACGAGGGCCTCGTCGCCGTCCAGCGAGTCGCCGGAGAAGACGCCCGCGCGCATCGCGCCCTGCTCGCGCAGGTGGCGGGTCAGCATCCGGGTGTCGACGCCCGCGATGCCCACGACGTTCTGGCGGACCAGCTCGTCGTCGAGGCCGCGGACCGAGCGCCAGTTGGACGGCACGCGGGAGGGGTCGCGCACGACGTAGCCCGCGACCCAGATGCGCGAGGACTCGTCGTCCTCGTCGTTCCAGCCGGTGTTGCCGATCTGCGGCGCGGTCTGCACCACGATCTGGCGGTGGTAGGAGGGGTCGGTCAGCGTCTCCTGGTACCCGGTCATGCCGGTGGAGAACACGACCTCGCCCAGGCTCTCGCCCAGGGCGCCGTAGGACTCGCCGCGGAACACGCGGCCGTCTTCGAGGACTAGCACTGCCTTGCTCACGCGGTCGTACCTCCCTTGGCGCCGCTGGTGTTCAGCGCCGCCACCCAGTCCTCGTACACGTCTTTGTCATCGCCGCGGAAACCCGTGTCCACGAGCTGCTCGCCGAGGTGCCACCGCACGACCAGGAGGCCGTCCTTGGTCATGACCTTGCCCGCGAGACCCCGGTCGGTGCGAGCGGACTCGATCTCCGACTTCGGGATCCAGACCGCCGACGCCCCGGTGCGCTCGATGAGCACCCCGCGGTCGGTCAGCCGCAGCTCGGCCTCGGCGCGGTGGCCGATGTCGCCCATGGCGATCCGGTCCTGCCAGTTGTCGCCGATGGTCGTGCCGATGTACTGGCCGGTCGTCTCCAGCAGCACGGACCCGGTGTCGGTGGGCACGACGGGGAAGTCGGCCAGCACGGCCGCCTGGCGGCGCGCTCGCCGCTGCCAGCCGTGCCACATGCCGTAGAGGCACAGCGCGAAGACCGCCAGCACCGCCAGCGAGAGGAGAACCCTGGTCATGCCGGAATCCTCCCCGCCGTCACGCGTCCGCGCAGCAGGGTGGCCGTCACAACGCCCGGCAGCTCCATGCCCTCGAACGGCGTGTTGCCCGCGACGCTCGCCAACTCCGCGCCGCGCACGGTCCACGTGGCGTCCGGGTCGACCAGCACCAGGGTGGCGGGCTCGCCGACCGCGATCGGACGGCCCTGGTCGGGCAGTCCGGCGATCTCGGCCGGGCGTTCGCTCATCACCCGCGCGACACCGCGCCAGTCCAGCAGCCCGGTCTTGACCATGGCCTCGACGACCACCGACAGGGCGGTCTGGAGCCCCAGCATGCCGGGACGGGCCGCGGACCACTCGCAGTCCTTGTCCTGCACGGCGTGCGGGGCGTGGTCGGTCGCGACGCAGTCGATGACGCCCTCGGCGAGCGCCCGGCGCAGGGCCTGGACGTCCGCGGTCGCGCGCAGCGGCGGGTTGACCTTGTTGACCGGGTCGTACGTGCTCAGCCGGTCGTCGGTGAGCAGCAGGTGGTGCGGCGTGACCTCGGCCGACACCTTCGTGCCCCGTGCCTTGGCCCACTTGAGCACGTCCGCCGTGCCGGTGGTCGACACGTGGCAGATGTGCAGCCTGGCCTCGGCGTGCAGGGCCAGCAGGCAGTCCCGCGCGACGATGGACTCCTCGGCGGCCGCGGGCCAGCCCTGGAGGCCGAGCCGAGCGGCCTGCTCACCCTCGTGCGCCTGCGCGCCGACGGTCAGCCTGGGCTCCTCGGCGTGCTGGGCGATGACCACGTCCAGCGCCTTGGAGTACTCCAGCGCGCGGCGCATGATCAGCGGGTCGTGCACGCAGTGGCCGTCGTCGGAGAAGACGCGGACGCCCGCGGCGGACTTCGCCATCGTGCCCAGCTCGGCGAGCTTCTCGCCCTTGAGACCGACGGTGACCGCCCCGACCGGGTGCACGTCGACCAGCCCGACCTCGCGGCCGCGGCGCCACACGTGCTCCACGATCACCGCGTTGTCCGCGACCGGGTCCGTGTTGGCCATGGCGAACACGGCGGTGTACCCGCCGAGCGCCGCGGCCCGCGACCCGGTCTCGATGGTCTCGGTGTCCTCGCGCCCCGGCTCGCGCAGGTGCGTGTGCAGGTCGACGAAACCGGGCAGCAGCACCGCACCGTTCCCGTCGATGGTCTCCACGTCGTCGGCGTCGACGGCGCCGATCTCGGCGATGACGCCGTCGCGGACCAGCACGTCGACGGGATCGCCCTCGCCGTACGGTCGAACTCCCTTGAGCAGCAAGGGATTCACGAAGCTTCCTCCTCGTGGGCGAGCAAGTGGTACAGGACCGCCATGCGCAGGTGGACGCCGTTGCGCACCTGGTCGGTGATGGCCGCGCGCGGGGAGTCGGCGACCGCCGAGGCGATCTCCATCCCGCGGAGCATCGGACCGGGGTGCAGCACGACGGCGTGCTCGGGCATGAGGCCGAGGCGGTTCTCGTTGAGGCCGTACGCGATCGAGTACTCGCGGGCCGACGGGAAGAACCCGCCGTGCATCCGCTCGGCTTGAACGCGCAGCAGCATGACCGCGTCCAGGCTGGGCAGTTCGGCGTCCAGTTCGTGCGACACCGTCACCGGCCAGTTGGACACGCCCACGGGCAGCAGCGTCGGCGGGGCGACCAGCACCACGTCGGCGCCCAGCGCGGAGAGCAGGTGCACGTTCGAGCGGACGACCCGGCTGTGCAGGACGTCGCCGACGATCGCGATCCGGCGGCCCTCGATGGAGCCGAGCCGCTCGCGCAGCGTCGCCGCGTCCAGCAGCGCCTGCGTCGGGTGCTCGTGCATCCCGTCGCCCGCGTTGACCACGGACGTGCCCGCCTGGGCGAGCCAGCCGGCCAGCCGGTGCGCCGCGCCGGACGCGGGGTGCCGGACGATCACGCAGTCCGCGCCCGCGGCGGCGAGGGTCAGCGCGGTGTCGCGCAGGGACTCGCCCTTGCTCACGCTGGACCCGCCCGCGGACACGTTGATCACGTCCGCGCTCATCCACTTGCCCGCGATCTCGAAGGAGACCCTGGTGCGCGTGGAGTTCTCGTAGAACAGCGTGATCACCGTGCGGCCGCGCAGCGTCGGGAGCTTGCGGACCTCCCGGCCGAGCAGCGCGCGCTTGAGGTTGTCCGCCGTGTCCAGGATCGACGTGGCGGTCGCGCGGTCGAGGCCTTCGGTGGAGAGGAGGTGCTTCACTTCAGCACCACTCCGTCGCGCCCGTCGAACTCGTCCAGCAGGACGGCCACGTCCTCGGTGCGCGAGGTTGGCACGTTCTTGCCAACGTAGTCCGCGCGGATCGGCAGCTCCCGGTGACCGCGGTCGACGAGCACCGCGAGCTGGACCGCGCGGGGGCGGCCGTGGTCGCGCAGGGCGTCGAGCGCGGCGCGGATGGTGCGACCGGAGAACAGGACGTCGTCCACGAGCACCACGAGGCGGTCGTCTATCCCGCCTTCGGGGAGCGAGGTGGTCTCCAGCGGCCTCGTGGGGCCGCGCCGCAGGTCATCGCGGTAGAGGGTGACGTCCAGGGTGCCCGTGGGAACGTCGACACCACTGAACTCCGCGATCTTGAGGGCCAGTCGGCGAGCGAGTGGTGCTCCCCGACTCGGTATGCCCATCAGGACTACTGCGGGTGCGCTCGGTGCATCAAGAGCGGTCTTCTCGATGATCTGATGGGCCATTCGGGCGACAGTGCGTGCGACGTCACCGGCCGAGAGAAGCTCGCGCTCCCCGGCCGGATCCGTCGCACCACGTTGACGTGGCGCCACGGTTGGACCTCCTTCCCCGCCTCACAGGACGGGTCCTTAAAGGACGTCGGACACCCGGCTTCGACCGGGCTGACCTGCACGGTATCAGGCACGGAGCGCTCACCTTACGAGTGGTGTCGAGGCTCTCGCCCTCATGGGCCGACGAGATCAGCTTGACCTGGCGACCACGGAGAGCAATCATTACTCTGCGTATTGAGTCTGACCTCCCCGGCCCAGTCCCCTACCGGCTGACGGGGCGAATGAACGGAGAACCGCCACATGGGCGACTACGCCAAGGCGTTGGGGGCCAAGCTCCGCGCGATCCGGCAGCAGCAGGGCTTGTCCCTGCACGGCGTCGAGCAGAAGTCCGGCGGTCGCTGGAAGGCCGTGGTCGTCGGCTCCTACGAGCGGGGCGACCGAGCCGTGACCGTGCAGAAGCTGGCCGAACTGGCCGACTTCTACGGGGTGCCGGTGGCCGAACTGCTGCCGGAGGGCCGGGTGCCGTCGGGTGCCGAGCCCGCGACCAAGATCGTCATCAACCTCGAACGGCTGCAACAGCTACCGGCCGAGAAGGTCGGGCCGCTGGCGCGCTACGCCGCGACCATCCAGAGCCAGCGCGGCGACTACAACGGCAAGGTGCTCTCGATCCGCACCGAGGACCTGCGTTCGCTGGCGATCATCTACGACATGACCCCCGGTGAGCTCACCGAGCAGCTCATCGACTGGGGCGTGCTTCCCCCCGAGGCCCGACCGGCCAAGGAGGACTGAGACGGCCAAGGCCACCCCGACGGTCGTCGAGGTGGCCTTAGCCGCGCTCTTGTCGCCTACAGGACGGCGCGCAGCTGGTCCGCGATGACCGCGATCCGGCCGAGCACGCCGTTGACGAACCGCGGCGAGTCGTCCGTGGACAGGCCCTTCGCCAGCTCGATCGCCTCGTCGATCGCGACGGCGTCCGGGACGTCCGTCGCCCACAGCAGCTCGTACAGGCCGATCCGCAGCACCGCGCGGTCGACCGCGGGCATCCGCTGGAGCGTCCAGCCCTCGGCGTGCTCCGAGATCAGGTCGTCGATCCGCGCCTGGTGCGCGGTCACGCCCTCGACGAGCGTCACCGTGTAGTCGTTCACCGGCGGCACGTCGGCCGAGCCGACCCGGCCCGCCACCAGCGTGACCGGGTCCTCGCCCCGCAGGTCGGCCTCGAAGAGGATGTCGACCGCGCGTTTGCGAGCCTTGCTGCGTGCTCCCACGTCAGCTGCTCACTCGGCCGAGGTAGCGACCGTCGCGGGTGTCGACCTTGACCTTCTCGCCCGTGGTGACGAACAGCGGCACCTGGATCTCGGCGCCGGTCTCCAGCGTGGCGGGCTTGGTGCCGCCGGTGGAGCGGTCGCCCTGCAGGCCGGGGTCGGTGTGCTGGATCAGCAGCTCGACCGAGGTCGGCAGCTCCACGAACAGCGGCACGCCCTCGTGGGTCGCGACCATCGCGTCGGTGTTGTCCAGCATGTAGCCCGCGGCGTCGGCGACGGTCTCGCTGGGCACGGTGATCTGGTCGTACGTGTCGTTGTCCATGAAGACGAAGTCGTTGCCCTCCTTGTAGAGGAACGTCATCGTCCGCTTGTCCACGGTGGCCGTTTCGACCTTCGTCCCCGCGTTGAAGGTCTTGTCCACGACCTTGCCGGACAGGACGTGCTTCAACGTGGTGCGCACGAAGGCGCCACCCTTGCCCGGCTTGACGTGCTGGAACGCGGTGACGGTCCACAGCTGGCCGTCGAGGTTCAGCACCAGGCCGTTCTTCAGGTCGTTGGTCGTGGCCACGGTGGTGGTCTCTCCTGTTGTCCGAGGGGCAAGCCCGGCGAAGCGGGCGCTTAGACGACCACGAGTTCCTTCGTGGTCAGGGTGAGGAGCTCCGGCGCGCTCTCGCGCACCACGAGCGTGTCCTCGATGCGGACACCACCCTTCCCCGACAGGTAGACGCCGGGCTCGACGGTGACCGCCATACCGGCGGAAAGTGTACCTTCACCCGACTTGGACAGCGCCGGAGCCTCGTGGATCCGCAATCCGACCCCGTGCCCGAGCCCGTGCGGGAACCGCGGCCCGTGCCCGGCGGCCGCGACCACCTGCCGAGACGCCGCGTCCACGGCCCGCACGTCGGCCCCCGGCGTGAGGGCGGCCCGCCCGGCGGCCTGCGCCCGTGCGACCAGGTCGTACAGGTCCCGCTGCCAGTCGGCGGCCCGGCCGAGGACCAGCGTCCGCGTCATGTCCGAGTGGTACCCGTCGACCAGCGCGCCGAAGTCCAGCTTCACGAAGTCGCCGAGCTTGAACACCGCGTCCGTCGGCCGGTGGTGCGGGATCGCCGAGTTCGCCCCGGCCGCCACGATCGACTCGAACGCGGGCCCGGCGGCCCCGTGGTCGAGCATCCGGCTCTCGAGTTCCCGAGCGACCTCCCGCTCGGTCCGCCCGACCCGCAGCCCACCGTGCTCGATGAGGTCCACCAACGCCCGGTCCGCCGCCGCACAGGCCATCCGCAACGCCTCGACCTCGGCCTCGTCCTTGACCGCCCGCAAGACCTCCACCAGCCCGGACGCCCGCACCAGCCCGTCGACGGCCTGCTCCAGCGCGTCGAGCCCGTCGACGGTCACGTGCTGGCTCTCGAACCCGACCCGCTGGTACCCGTCCTTCCCGGCCCGCGCCGCCAACGCCAGATCACACGCCCGCTCGACGACCCGCTCCAGATCCGGCACCTCCACCGCGGACTGCTCCACGTACCGCCCGTCGGTGCAGAACACCGACCGCTCCTCCCCGTCCGCGGCCACCAGCAACGCGGCATTGGACCCGGTGAACCCGGTGAGGTAGCGGACGTTCACCAGATCCGTCACGAGCAGGGCGTCGAGATCACGAGCGACGAGCTCGGCGCGCAGTGCGGCGCGACGCGGGGCGTGCAGCGGCATACCTGGAGCGTAGGGGTACCGGCCGGGATGCACAGGGCTACGAACGGGGGTTTCCCGAAGCCCGGACGGCTTCGGCCTCCGGGCCCAGGCAGGTCGACAGCGACACCGTCGTTCGGCACTTCGCGGTCGCGAGGTGCTCAGCCCCCAGCGCTGGTCCACCCGGCGGGGTCGCCGAGGTCCATCACGACCACAGCGAGGGTGGCAGTGCTCGATCGCCGACTGGTCTCGCCGCTCACGCCGCCGATGGCCTGCTCCGTGACCGTGACCTGGTCCAGCGGTGAGGCAAGCCGGGTCAGGTCCTCCGTCCGGCCGGTGCGGTGAGGTCGCGGCCTGCCTGGAACACCGTCGAAACGTCGGACGCCGAGGCGTGCTGGTCCATCCCGTTCCCTCCCTCGCAGGTCACCATGGTCCCGTACGGCGGCACTAGGCTGTTCGCCATGGGTGCGTGGCTGGTCAGGGGTGTCTGGACGGGGCTGCTGCACGGGGCTGTGCAGGCCGGGGTGGTGGCGGTCGCGGTGCGGAGTCCCGAGGCGGCCGGGTCGGTGCGGGTGATCGCCTTTGGGCTGGTCGTGGTGGTCGGGGTGTTGTGGGGGGCGTTGGACGCGTGGCGGCGGTTCGACGGGCGGGGGATGTGCTGGTTCTTCGCTTCGCTGGTGGCCGGGCCGTTGGCCGGGGTGGTCGGGGTGGTGGGGACGGGGATGCTCGTCGACCAGACCGGGACCGAGTCGTTGTGGCCCGCGTTGACCGGTGGGGCCGCGTTCACCGCGCTGGTGGTGCTCGCGTCGGCCGCGGTCGGGATGGGGTTGGGGAACCTGCTGCCGCAGCCGGAGGAGTCGCGTTAGCGGCGGAACCTCGTGAGGTCGCCCGCGCGGGTGTAGGAGTTCCACTCGGCCTCGGTGGTCTGGCGAACCGTCGAGGAGTTGAGGGCCGCGGGCTCGTCGGAGCCGACCACCCAGAGCTTGTCGCCGTCCAGGAGCAGGCCGGTCCGGCCGTCTGGCGAGCGGACCGCCTGCACGCCCGCGGGCACACGGGCCGCGACCGGCAGGTCGTCGACGATCGACGGCCGGTGGTCCAGCACGGCCCTGGCGAGGCGGTCGGTCACCGCACGACGCTCCAGGCGCACGACCTTGCCGTCGACGACCAGGTCCGTCGTGCGCTCGGGCGATGGGACGGCGAACCCGTCGAGCACGACGGCCGCCTCCTTGGTCTCGCAGCCGGGGACGCCCGCCAGGTCCATGCCGAAGTGGGTGAGGTCGGTCGGCGCTCCCGCCGCGCCGTCGACGGTCGCGCGGACGACGTCGATCGGGACGCGGCCGCACGGGTCGTCCGACGCGATCGGCGCGTGCCCCTCGGACGTGCGGACCAGGCCGGGACCCTCGCGCCACGGGCCGGGCACGGTGATCTGGGCGTACGGCTGGGCGGTGAAGTCGGCGTTCCAGAAGGTGATGCTGGTGCCGGACTCGGTCTCGTGGGCGATGGCGAACGCGTCGAGCGCGGCCACCCACATCCAGTCGGCGCTGAAGGCGTCGACGACCGAGCGGGCGCGCGGGGCGTTGGTGCCGGACACGGTGGCGAAACCGCGGTCGCCGAGCGCCTGCACGCCGGACAGGAACAGCGGGTCCTTGGAGCGCAGCACGAACTGGCCCGCGCCGTTCCAGCCCGCCGCCTTGCCGGTGGTGTCGGTGAACATCAGGTAGAACCAGCCGTCGAGGTGCAGGACGGCGGGCTGGCCCGCGCCGTAGGTGTTGTCGCGGGTGGTGTCGTACGCCGGGCCGATGATCGGCTGGCCGTTGTGCGCTCGCTGCCACGCGATGCCGTCGGTGCTGGTCGCGACGCCGATCGCGTTGCCGTGCGCGTGGTCGCCGGAAGCGCCGGTGTAGTAGAGGTAGTAGGTCCCGCCGACGTGGATCACCGACGGGTCGCAGGTGTGCACGCCGTCGAAGCCGGTGACGCTGCCGCTGAGCACCGGCTGGGCCATGGAGCCGTCGGGCGCGAGGAACGGCCCGGTCAACGAGGTGCTCTCGGCGTACAGCAGGTCGTCGCCCGCGGGGGCGGCGACGCCGAGCTGGCTGCACCACCACATCCGGTTGCGGCCGTTCTCCACCAGCACCGTCGGCCCGTAGTTGTACGGCGAGTCCCCGCCGCCCGCGGCGATCACGCCCGCGCTGCCGCGCTGCCGGTCCGCCGTCAGCGGTTTCGGGTCTTCCTGGCCGTCACGCTGGGGTTTCTGCCGTTCCACGGGCGGCGCGACACCACCGGTGCCCTCGGCCTGGTTCATCGTCACGCCACCGTCGCACGACGACAGCAGCGCGGTGGCGACGGCGACCGTCGCCACGAGCCGGTGAAGCCTCGGCATGCGGGAGCGTTCCTCCACTCGGTGACCCCGGTCGACACGATCGGCGAAGCGCACCCAGTGTAGAAGATCAACTCACCCGTACGGGCGACTACTCACCAGTAGTGGCAACGAGTTCGACCTCGAACCCGTCGGCGTTCTCGAGATAGGCCGCGTAGTGGTCCGGCCCGCCGGCGTGCGGGTGGCGGTCCGCGAACAGCAGCGACCACCCGTTCCCCAGGGCTTTCCGCGTCAGCTCGTCGACCGCTTCCCGGCCCGTGACGTGCAGCGCGAGGTGGTTGAGCCCCGGTCGCAGGCGCTCGTGCGGCACGGCTCCCATCGCGGGCGACCGCTCCACGACCACGTACGTCGTGCCGAGTTTCCAGCTCACGCCCGCGGGCCAGCGCTGGTGTTCCACCCAACCGAGTTCGCGCAACAGCCACCCGATCGTGTCTTCCGCACGGGTGACGTCCGGGACCCACAGTTCGACGTGGTGCAGGGCTCCGTGGGTCATGCCAGCTCCCTTCGGCCGGCC